>JANQPK010000087.1 GCA_028289505.1 Cyclobacteriaceae bacterium | reverse complement strand
AATTACTTTGTAACTTCTGTAAATACTGTAGGTCTGCACCAGCACTGAAAACCTTCCCCTCTGCCTTCAGTACTATGAGTTTGACGCCAGAATCCCCACCAGCTTGTTCAAATGCTGCTATCAATTGACTAACCATTTGATCATTTAAAGCATTTCTCTTATCTGGTCTATTCAAGGTGATAAAAGCAATGCCATGTAACACCGTGTACTGAACTAAAGACATGATTTATAAATTAATTCGTTTATATCCCATATTCCAACTATTGTGAACTTCCAAATCAAGCTCTAGTGCCTGTTTTTCGAGTCTGTTGGCTTTTTTTCGACTGTTAGATCCATCAATAACCAGCAACTCAAAGTCAACGTAGGACATAAACTGCTTTAGATGATCCACGCTATTCATGGTGACAATTACAATATCGGCTTTAATACAAGCATTTGCACTGAGGTTGTCTCCAATTGAATCTTTAATCAAAAGTAACCGCTTTCCATGAAACATCCACAACCCCAAAGGTTGGTCGTTGGTGTTACTGGTAGTGACTGGTTCTATGAGTTCCGGATTTAGATAGCGGCGATAATTGCCGATCTTGTAATCCAGGGTTTTGGGTTTGGCAGCCAAATTCCCATCCATTAGGCTATACAAATGCTTTCCACTGACAAAATCAATTGCCGTATGACCGCTAAGTTGATAGATGGTTATTTGCTTCTGCTGCAATTCCATAATATGGCCTAGACCAGATTTTACTATAAGAAATAGTATAAAACTCATCAGTGCCAAAAGGGGCAATCGCTTTCTGGTCTTTAGGAAGAGAATCCCTGAGACCAAAATGCCGTACCATAAAATGATCGCTATAAAATCGAGTTGAATATTATCTATTGAGTTCTGGGGAAAGCCGGCGATGGACTCCACTATATAACCGGCTAATCTGGTCAGTTGACTTAATGCAGCTGCCGCCAATGGCAACAACAAAGGGAAGTTGGTACAAGCAAAAAATAATACACCGGACACTAAAATTGCAAATGAAAGAGGCACTAGGAAAATATTGGCTATTAAAAAGTAAACTGGCAATTGATTAAAATAGTGGGCACATAGTGGCAGTACAGCCAATTGGGCTGAAAGACTCACCGAAATCAACTGCCAAAAGTATTTTGCAATGTTATGTTTGAGTTTGAACCAGCTCGCCAACCGGGGTTGTATATAAAGAATACCGGCAAGTGCCAGGAAAGAAAGTTGAAACCCCACTGCGTGCAACTGATAAGGGTCTACCCACAAGATTATCAATCCCGCGATTCCAAGGGTATTGATAGCATTACTTTGCTTATTCACTACCTGCGCAATAATCATGATAGAATACATGGTAGCCGCCCTTTGGGTGGCAGCAGCAGCACCAGATAGCATGGTGAAACCCCATAAAATTATCAGGCTTAATAATGCGAAAAGCCATTTTAACAGAAAATGATAGCGCCAGCTGCCAACCACTTGCAATATCATCCAGTAAAGAATGCCCATATGAAGACCTGAAACTGCTAGTATATGGATAGTTCCACTATTGGCAAATGCCTCCTTAAGCTGGTTTGAAACTGCCTTCCTGTCACCCAAGAGCATGGCCAAAGTGATCTCCTGAGGTACTCCTTGAGGAATATTATCAGCTACAAGTGACTTTAGATGACTTCTAATTTTTGACACGCAATCATGAACGGCACTGCCGTTACTCAGAAATATTGCCTGCAATTGATTCTCCCTAGTCCTAAAATTCCAAAATACATTCCGACCTGCCATGAATTGAGCGTAGTCAAACTCAAGTGGATTTTTAGGCTTCGCTATGCGTGTCGGACTTCCCCTGAGCAGCACCCTGGTACCATATGAAAGGAGATGTGGTACTTCTGACAGCTGATACCATATCATTTGATCATTGGCATCATAACTATGGCCCTCTGACCACACCATTTCAACCATTAGCCCTGTGAGCTGATATCGCCCTTTTGCATAAGTAGGTGTGCTTACCATAGCTAAGAAATAATCGGCTGATTCTATTTTTGGATCCGGTAGGTGGGTACAGACTTTGGCTCTTAGTGAGCCAAACATCAGCAGCAGCGAAAAAGCTAACAATGCCAATATCAGGCTCTGGAATCCGTAGTTGGTGTTAGATATGCTCAGGATACTGACATAAAGAATAAAAAACATCAGGCTCCCTACCTCTAATGCAACTTGATCTATTTCTGTTTCCAGTCCCAAGCAAATCCCCAGCGAAAAAGCCAGGAATGCTCTAACTGCGGGATAAGGTAACCACTTGAGCATTTCACAGATTTTTCCTTTGCTCTCAGGTTACTAGCTGCTAGTATCAATTCAAACCGCTGGGAAGTATATTACTGGGCCTTGTTGTAAGCCTTGATTATGTCTTTGACGATACGATGTCTGATAACATCTCTGGCATCTAGTTCCACAAAAGCAATCCCTGCAGTACCTTGTAGCACATTGATTGCGTTGATTAATCCGGATTCCTGATTTTTGGGAAGATCGATCTGGGATCGATCCCCGTTGACGATCATTTTAGATTGGGGTCCCATGCGGGTAAGGAACATTTTGAGTTGCATGGGAGTAGTATTTTGTGCTTCGTCCAACAAGATAAATGCTCCGTTTAAAGTTCGTCCTCTCATATAGGCCAGGGGAGCTATTTCGATCACCCGATTTTCCAAATAGTATTGCAGTTTCTCATGGTGAATCATGTCGTCCAAAGCGTCGTAAATTGGTCGCAAATAGGGATCAATTTTCTCCTGAAGATCACCCGGAAGGAAACCAAGTCTCTCTCCTGCCTCCACCGCAGGTCTGGTGATGATTATTTTCTTTACGGATTTGTTCTTTAGCGCCTGAACTGCCAGGGCCACAGAAATATAGGTTTTGCCAGTACCAGCAGGACCTATAGCAAATACTACATCATTTTTGGAAGTTGCCTCAACCAACTGCTGCTGGTTTTTGGTTTTAGCGGTAATTTGCGTTCCCCGGGACCCAAAAACCAGTACATCGCCTTTAGTTCTGTTAGTAGTACTCCTGCTAGGTTCATCTTTGACCTGTAGGTACTCTTGTACATTATCTTTGGTGATCCGGCCGTACTGATGATAATGGTCCAGCAATGCATTTAAGATATCATGAATTTTGACAATCTCAGGTGGTGCACCTTTTATTCGAATCTGATTGCCCCTGGAAATGATTTTACTCTCGGGAAAAGCAGTGGCAACCTCGTTAATATTCTTGTTCTCAACTCCCAGAAAATCAATCAGGGAAACATTGTCAAGTGTGATTACTTTTTCTACCAAATGCTACTTTATTATTTATTTAAAGTTATTCAAAAGAAGTAAAAAATACCTACTTTTGACACCAAATGATAGTCCCGGGTCGCAATGCCCATAATTACTCTTACCTCAGATTTTGGAGAAAGTGACCACTACGTCGGGGCTTTAAAAGGCACGATTTTCAGCCAATTACCCTCTCAGGTTGTAGTGGATATCAGTCATAAAATTCAACATTTTGACCTGGCTCATGGTGCATTCGTACTGCGTTCAGCGCTACCCTATTTTCCAGAGGGCAGTATACATCTTGTAGCTGTGGATACTGTGGGAAATCGCGATAATGCTTATCTGGTGGTACATCTTGACCACCATTTTTTCCTGTTACCCGATCACGGAATGCTAGGACTTCTAAGTGATAAGGAACCTCAGGCAGTGGTGTCATTACCAGTTCCAGACCAGAGTCCAAGTGCCTTTCCAGCTTTGGATATACTGGTACCAGCCGCAATTGAGCTGGCTAATGGTAAATCTATTGAAGACTTGGGTCAACCCCTATCAGAGGTTCGCAAAATGGTTGGTCGCCGAATGAGGCTGCTAAAGGACGAAATTATTGGTCATGTTTTAAGGGTAGACCATTATGGAAACCTCATCACTAACATACGGCAGGAGGAATTTTGTAAGTTAGCACAAGGAAAAAGCTACACTATTTTAATCGGCAGGGAACATTTCAGACATGTTCATCAATCAATCAATGAAACCGGCAGTGGCGACTGTTTTGTGATATTCAACAGTGGGGGATTGTTGGAGATTGGGATTAATAAAGGGAATGCCTCTGAACTTATGGGACTGCAATTCGATTCACCCATCAAGATCAGCTTTCATTAGTACCGATTCTACCTGCATTTCATCAATTCCCAGTTCCTGTTTTCTTCTCTGGTAATCTAACACGTTGTTAGTACTGTAGGTGTTTTCACTAGGACCCCAGAAACGCTGGCTGTACTCCCGGATATCGATAATATGGAATACTGTATCGCTTTCATCAGTTTTGGGATGCTGTAAAGCTATGATAAAGTCCTGATCCCAGGCCATTGCAAAGACCGTCTCTTCAACAATTTTTATTCCGCCATACTCCGTGTGGTCAACATTGACATATAAGGACTGGTGGATAGGATCTCCCCTCCATCCCAGATTAAAATCTTTCACAAGATTACGCACCGATTCGGACTGGTTCAGCATACAGGAAGACAGCAATAGCAGACAGCAACTCAAGTACTTCATGAACACATTTGTTTTGGAAGCCAAATTTATCAACTTTGACCCGAAAATATCCAAACACAGGTGATAGAAAAAATACTGGTGCAAATTTGGGAAAGGATCGATTCCCCTGGACCAATCCGTAGAATTGCCCAGATAGTGGCAATACTGGTGATCTTGATTGTGGGCACCGCCACCGTATACCGAGCCTCTCGAAGTCACGGGTCACAATACGACGATTTTTACAATTTCAGCAAGGATCTTTTATATGATAAGATCAACATTTACCAGGCCTACTCATTTGAAAGAACCACCATTGCCAAGTATCCTCCATTTTTTAGTGTGCTGTTTGCTCCCCTGGTACCTATTCCTTTTCTACCGGGGGCCTCACTTTGGTTTATCATTGGAATTACCCTGATCTATTTTAGTAGTAATACCATTGCCAGCATGGGATGGTATTTATTCAAGGGAAAAGGCAATGCACCGCCTGCCAGTTGGTGGATCGTACCCATTGTGATGACGCTGGTGATCGTGATGAGTAATCTAGCCACCTCACAGGTGAATATATTTATTTTCTCACTAGTGGTTTTTAGTCTGAGCTCCTTCATTAAGCGAAAAGATCAATGGGCAGGATTACTCATTGGTATAGCCACCGCCATAAAACTTACACCAGGATTATTTGTGCTTTACTATGCTTATAAGGGTAGTTGGAAGCCAGTTTTCTGGGCTGCCATCGGAGGTCTGGCATGCTGGGGGGTATTGCTTCCATTGGTAATGGGACCAACATATTATATTGAGGTGATGGGCTCTTGGGTGGCCATGCTTCAGTCTTATGTAGCTGAAGGCAGCAGCGTGGACGGATTAGCGGGTTATAAGCACACCAACCAATCTATGGAGGCTTTTTTCTATCGATACTTTACCCACACCCCAGCTAATGGGGGGTTTGATAATTTCTTTATCAACTTGTTAAATCTACCAATAGAGACCGCGGCTTTGATAACTAAAGTGTTGAAAGTACTGATTTTGGTTTTGTTGGTCTGGGTTTGCCGAAGCCCATTGCTTAATAGAAGCAATCCCATGTTGATGCTTGAATTTTCCCTGGTTATTATGGCAACACTCTATATTTCACCCATAAGCTGGATCAATCATTACGTTGTGATGATATTGCCCTTTGCTACCACTTTTTACCTGGTGAACAGTTTAGAACAAAATGATCAATTACGTCGTCGGATGCTTACCGCGCTAGTGGCGGCCGTAGCCATGACCTATTTGACACATCCCATTTTTCTGGCTTTTTCATTGGCGTTTTTGGGATCATTGATACTATTTTTTACTATGTCGAAAAGCCTAAAAGACTACCCAATGCCTCTTCCTGACCCATCCTAAGTAACCACAGGCTACCTTGTTCAGGTTATTTACTGGCCACTAGCATTTTATAATTTTTGGTTTGCAGTGCAGTGACCGGCCTCACTCCCACACTTACCGGACTAACTTTGTAGAGCTCATACAAGTGTTGGTAGCCGTTAGCTCTTAAGAAATCAATCACCGGAGAAGCACCTGAAACTATGGCATCCTTCAGCAATTCGAAGGCAATTATCGGCGAGGATTGCTCCAATATTTTGACAATTCCTTTTAGAGCTTGCAGTTCATGCCCTTCAACATCGATCTTGATAAATCCAACTTCCCCAATAAGCTCAGCAGGCAGGTATTGGTCAATGACACGACAATCGTATTCCAGATAGACCTCATCGGAGTTGGTACTAGTTACTATACTATTTGCGGCCTGATTTCCTTCAGTCTCTACCGCCGGATAGCTGGCATTCAGATCAGAGGCTCCTACATTATGAGCTACTATATTTGTGACCAAACCGGCATTGTATTGTAGCAAATGGAAGGTCTTGGGGTTAGGTTCGAAGGCATGTACCTGTTTGAAATGACTACTGAATGCCAACGAATGGTTGCCAAGATTGGCCCCCAGATCAAGACAAATTTTAGCGGAAGGTATTTTTTTGAGGAATTCTTTCTCCAGACAAAGCAGAAACTCTTTTTCGTATCTTCCATACACCATTAACTTTTGAGACAGCGTATCATCACAAAGAATAGCCATCTTTGGATAAATATTTCTGTATTTTTTGGCAAAATACCTGAGAAACTCGAAGGTGATTAATCCCAATAGTTTGTTTAAAAGTTTCATTCGGGTTAGTGCGTAGACGGGATTGAAAGTCCGTTTTGATCTGACATGTAGCCGTCAATGACGGATGAACAGGTGCTTTTGTACCCAGGGCCGGAGTCGAATATTAACTCTTTTTAACATTTAAACTGTGTTTACGTGCCCCTATGACTATATTTTTCTAAATTTGACTATACCTAACTCACTAATAGCTCACTAAAAATGGCAACCTATAAATTTACACTTCGTACCAAAAAGGGCAAACCACAGGTCAATAGGCATGGTCAGGCGGTAATCTATGTTCAATATTCTCACAATTCCAAAAATGCATATTTTTCTACTGGTGTAAAAATAAAACCTGACCAATATCAGGGTGATTCCAATCAAGATAAACCTGTAAAGGACAAAACACCTAACGCCAAGAAACTAAATCTAAAGGCCCAATCTATAAAAGCGGACATTACCCAGGCTCTGCTAAGTTTGAGCAATGATGGTGTTGAGCCCACCGTTCAAGCAGTACGCAACGAACTAAACAAACCTGAAGAAAAAGCTGACACTAATGAGGTTAACCTATTACAGTTGTTTGAAACTTTCATAGTGGATTACCGGCCAAAGGGAAAAAAGCCCGCGGCTAATACCATCAAAAATTATAAGGTATGCCAACATCGTCTAAAAGAATATTCCGGTGGTCAACCCTTACGACCGCCGCAGATCACCATGAAGTTCTATGATAGCTTCGTCGATTGGCTTGGAACTAACGTCGAAATGAATGAGAATAGTATTGGGGCAATTATCAAGAATCTGGTGGTATTTCTAAAATGGCTGGAAGATCCTGACAATGGATATGGTATTATTTTTCCGGTGGATCTGCGAAAATTCAAAGTGCTGTATGAAGAAAGGGAGGTAATTTATTTAACCCAGGAAGAACTGGAATCGCTAGAAGGGTATAGCTTTGTATCAAATGATAAAAAGCTACCCTACTCCCCTACCCAACTGGAGGAGGCTAGAGATCTGTTTGTGTTTGTATGCTATACCGGCCTAAGAGTATCCGATTTGATGCGAGTAGGTAAGCAGCACAATATAGAAGGGGATGTAATAAGAATGAAGGCTCATAAGACAGGTAAACCTGTGGCAGTTCCCATATTACCCCCAGTTCGTTCCATACTTGAAAAATATAATTACAACCTTCCTCGAATAGTAGAACAAACTTATAACAAACGCATTAAAGTTGCCTGTCAATTGGCTGGTATTGATTCACCGGTTGAAACCATGGTAACCAAGCAAGGTATGAAGACATACCCCAAGGTGCCTAAGTGGCAGGTGATAAGCTCCCACCGGGCAATAGCCACGTTCTGCACACACGCAATGGAAAGAGGTGTGCCAGTTAAACAAATTGCTGAAGTCACCGGAAAAACGATAAAAGTGCTTCTCAGACGGTATATTGGAAGCAGCACTGAAGATACTGCAATACGCACAATGTATAAGGCGTATGGATTTGAAATGACGGTGAATTGAGCAATTTGAAACTATAGTGTCTATATGATTACACATCCAACTGTTTTTATTCTTGGTGCAGGCTCTGGAATACCTCTAGGTTTTCCATTGGGCTACCAATTAGTTGAATATATGGTCCAGCATCTTAATGGTGCTGGATTATACGATCGGGTTATACGATCAGGTTACCGTGATTGGTTTGTCAAAAAATTCCGTGACAGGTTAAAAGGATCTCAGTTGTATTCGATAGACTCATTTTTACAATACGCCGATGAGAACCTGCTCAAAATAGGAAAGTTTTGCATTGCCCAATCTATCTTGAGGTATGAAAACATGTCAATAGTCCAAGATAAGCCGTACTTTGATTATAAAGCAAATCATTGGTTAAAGCTTATATGGAACCACATTCATGGCAAACTGGAAAATTTTAAAGACATCAGATCTCATTCATAACGTTCAACTATGATAGATCTGTAGAGCATTATCTACACCTGTCCTTAATGTCCACATACGGAATTGATTCAAAAGCAGCCGCAGTTTATATGAGCAATATAGAGATAATCCATGTTCACGGGAAAATCTCAAATTTACCCTGGCAAGATGATGACGGTCTAAATATCCCTTACGGAGATAGTGACCGAATATTTGATGATAGAACCAGGCCAAAACTTATAGATCAACTAAAAATTGTCCATGATGAGGTCCAGCGACCGGAATTAGTACGGGCTAAAAACTTGCTGTTAGGAGCTAGAAGGATTTACATTCTTGGCTTTGGATTTGATCCAATAAATTGTCAATTACTTGACTTGAACAACCAAAACTATAATTATGTTTATGCCACCGCCGTTGGAATGACAAGTCATGAAATTAAACAGTTTATAAGGAGTGCAACGGTTGCCAAAGTACTAGATGATACAACTCACATCAGTCGAGAATTTTTAAGAAGAGTACCGCTCTCGTAGTATCCATCTTGTTTTAATGCAATTTATATTTTTGCTACAAATCTTCCGAGCGTATATTTTGTAAGGGCGCGCTCTCCAAGAGTCGAAGTGGTAGGGATTCTACCCACCCCTGGTAACCTATTGTAAATTAAATACTTAAAAATTGGTGTTAGTTTTATTTGGTTCATCTGTCCCACATTATTGGATATTCATCTTCTGTTAAAGCCCTGCCAAACCTCTCATCTTGTTTTACCAGGTAATCAGCAATATCATAACCCTTGGATTTCTCCTGCTCATTGGCTACACCTTCAAGGTATTTGCTTACAGTCACTGCCGTTCCCAGGCATCTCACATCTTCAGCCTTCTTTAACCAATCATCATAGCAGCCCAGATCCGGGAATAGTATAACCTTCTTACCTTTCAACCCTAATTGGTGTTGGATCTTGGCACCATTCTTACCACCTGTAGCAAGCCATACGTATTGCGGTAGAAATACGGTTGCCAGTATTGCTGTCTTTTCACTTTCAACAATCGCAATGGGTTTACCGTCATAGCTCCGAAGCTGGTGCATGCCATATAAACACTGCTGAAGGTTAACCCTGTTATCATTTGATACAAGGGTCTTGCCAGCAAACCAAGCTCCTTTATCCTTGTTTCGCCTACCGGTTTCAGGATTATAAAGCACCACTTTGCATTGGCGGACTTTGCCCTTGTCATCAACCTGCCAGAAACATGTAGATCCGGGCCATCTCTTAGACGTACCAATAAAGAACCGCCTAATCAGGGATGCTGTAATTTCTTCACCGAACAGGGTAACAAGATATTTCACGAAGTTATTGTGGGGGTATGCTGTGAGTGATTCCTTTAGATACTTAGTGGGTATGTGCGTAACCTGCGGACTTTGCGGAAAGTGCGGACTTTGCGGATTATAAGGATTCCGAGGATATTGCGGGACTCCCGGATTCCGCACTTCAGGCTTCAGGAAGTAACCACAATTAACCTCTCTATCACACCTGCCATATTGATAATCAAGGTATTGACCTTCACTATCTATATATCTTACATACCTCTTCTTACCACACTGTGGACAGTGAAACTTCTTACTACTCTTATCTAGCTCATATTTATAACCCATTGAAACCATCATTTAAGCCCCTTTTTTGCGGAGTGCGGACTTCCTGAATCCCTCACTTTCCGTGAATTCCGCAGATTCCGCACCCTCCGCACTTTGTCCGCACTCAGAATGGAAAATCATCGTCCGAGGTCCAGTTTCTGACCGTCTTCTCATCGATACTGTGCTTTTTGGCAATAGCCCGGTTTGACATTCCAAGCTTTTTCATTCGAACTACGTCCTCAAGGGTCTCGTCTTTATTAGCTTTTTTCTTGGGCTTGAGATGGACCTCTTCATTAGCAGTTTCAAGGAATCGAAACTTGGTAAAATTCTCCTCCTTCACAAGTTCACAAAGTGCCACATTCCAGGTACTATATCTGTGCTCGGCATTTCGGACTTTGACCTGCTTCAGATATCGCAAATTCTTATCCTGGAAACTCTCGCCAATGCAGAATGCACTATCACAAAAATTGATTAGCTGCTTGCTCCCGGCCAGGTCGTTAACGGTAAATGGTCTACGGGCATCCCTTTTAGGTGTGTGGGCCAATACCAATAAGGATAGCTGGTATTTCCCTGCTAGGGTTTTAAGTCGCTTCATTAGCGGCCCAGCATCCTTTGCCCGCTCGGTATCACCCTTCATGTAAGTAAGGTTATCTACTATCACCACCTGGAGCTGATGCTCAATAATGGTTTGTTCTATATTGTAGCTGATAATTTCCTCGTAGTTCCCATCGGGAAAATCCTTATCCAGGTCTATTGATATTCGCAGGAAATTGCGGTCGAATATGTAATGATTCGTGTAGTCCTCGGAATACCGTTTTTCAAATTGCTTATCGCTTAATTCAAAGTCAAACAATCCTAGTTTTGGCTTGCTGGTTACCGTCATTTGAAATCCTGGTATTGAGTTGCCCCTAGTAATTGAGTTGGCAACCTGAACGCCTAACAGGGATTTCCCTACCCCAGTATCGGCAAACAGTATTGCAACCTCTCCCTCAACCCAAAACTCATCAAACAACAGCTGTGGTACTGGCAGTTGGCTGGCGTCATCCATGCACTGGGTTGCGGTTCGTACTTTGAAAATACTGTTGGAGGTAGCGGCACCGTTTAGTTGCTTTTCAGCTTCTTCGATTAGTGCATCTATCTTAAAATCACTCATTTCACACCACCCTTCTTCAGGATACCCTTGATGTATACCAGTTCACCCCGGATGAAGCCCAGCTTACCCCGTAGCTCCTGCCTCTTTTTGGGTGATATGGTGTCTTTCTGGAGTTCGCGTTCGATTACCTTCTCACGCATTTGATAAAGTTCATACGCATCCCATAGCCCGAATGCTGGCTTGTTATCTATCGCCTCCACCTCGTTTAAGTTTCGTTAATAAAAATCCTAATCCGAACAACCAGATTGCCCAAAAGAGCAATGTGAATGTTCCTGATAACGGTGCTATTGCAATCCCTATCCATATACCTACACCCATCATGAAATGGGAGGCCATAATTGCTGGCCAAATATTATCCTTATTCATCCGCTAAACCTCCTATTCCTTGATGTGATCGCTCCTGAATGACGTATGTCACCGCCTCTAGTAACTGCACTACCTATGCTGCCGCCAATTTGGGAACCTATAGCGAAACCTAATGGCCCTGCGCCTGGTATTAGTGCACCAGCCACACCTCCAAGTATACCAATAAATGAACCTAGAACATTTCGAGCGTCATTCCCGTGATTGATGATAGCATGGAACATGCCTGTGAAACCGTTAGCAGCTAATGCTGTCAAGTCGATCGTTTCTGTAATTTGCTTATTGAGCTCTGGTAATGGCTTGAGGGCTATTTTTTCAATTTTATCGGGCAATTCTCCATTTAGAAAACCAATACTCCCTGTGCTTGATGAATTCCGTATATCAAATCCGCGGCCTTTTAATTTCGAAAGTATTGCACCCCCCTGACCCGCACCAATGCCCAGGTTTTTAAGTTTTTCAAGCCTGTTTTCTAAGGTTACAGCCTCCCTATTTAATGATGCTAAAACGCTACCCGTAGCGTCACCCTTTTCAAGGTTGATTTCTTTGAGCCTAGCTTGGATTGAGTTGATGGTGTCAAATAGCCTGGACGCTTCTACGGTTACGCCACCAAGAATGGTCCCGTTTTCATCTGATTTCTTAAAACCTCCAAACCTACTACGGAGTGCGTCTTGCGCCTGTTCGCTGGCTCTTATTCGACCACCTTCCCTGGCCAAAGCGGCAAAGAAGCCCGGTCCAAGTTTCTCTAAGGTTGTTATTTTCGCTTTATCCAGATTATCTAGGGCTATAAGGGCATTTTCAGTGTTGGTAATAAAGTTGCCTAATATCCCGGCTCCCGAATCCACTGCTTTACTTTGTGACAGCGAGCCCTTGAAGTTCTCCCAAACTGTTTTAAGGGTCTCAATCTTGCTTGCGGCCTCATCTGCGTCTTCAGGCATTTTAGCAAGCTCCTCGCTAATCAGTTTAAATGTGCCGTCCGCGAAGCTTCCAGTTTCTTTTACAGCTTCTCTGATGCGCTCCAGAGAAAACCCTAGGTTATCTAGTCGAGCAGTTGATTTCTTACCAATCCCCTCAACCAAGCTCACAAGCAAATCATTTACTTCTTCGCCGGTAGCTGCTGCTCTCCTTCTTACAAACTCAAAGGCAACACCCATCTTTTCTACAGGTATTTGAAAGTTGTCAGCCTTTACTGTCTGGCTCATCAACTGCAGGTCAGAAACAGTGCCTTTGGTGGCCGCTCGGAGCTTTGCAAGTAATCCGGGTCTATCTAAGGCATTGAATGCATTTTCAACCCCTTTAACCCTTGCGTTTAAATCAATCAGATCGCCGGCAAATCTGCCAACCTGAATTCCTGCAAATGCAGCAGTAGCCGCTTTTGCAAGTCCCTGAATATTCTTTTGAAATTTAAGATTAGCAGCTTGCGCCCGCTGTATACCTGAAACAAACTGCTTGGGATCAGCCCCAATAACTACTTTTAATCTACTTAATATGTCCTGCGCCATTATTTCCTCCTCTTCGTTCCTCCTCCTATCTCCGGTCTTAGGGCATTCTCAATCTCTTGGATTGCGAAGTATGGCTTTGTTGAACTGCCGCGGAAATAGTGTGGTGTAAGTGTTTTTTCATCTACCAGTTTATAGATGGTAGTTTTTGAAATGTCATATACCTCCATCACCGTTTTAAGAGGTATCTTCTGAATGTTAATTGTATGTCCCATCGCCTCGCTCTTTCTTTTGAAATATTGAAAAAAGCTGCCCAGGGTATGGACAGTAACCCCGGACAGCTAAACTAGAATTCAGTTAAGGTATAATACCGCTAATCTTGACAAAGGACTCCTCATGCATTGGTTGAACATCTGCACGAAGATGAGCCAGAAACCCGAATTGATAATTGGCTGCGTAAGTCTCTCGTAATAACTCTATTCTCATAGATTGACGTACTCCAATCACTAGCTCCGAGAAGTTACCAGTAATAATGGTGCTGGCGTCTATCGCAGTGCCGTGAGTTTGATCAATTGGAATACTGTTTGTA
>JANQPK010000086.1 GCA_028289505.1 Cyclobacteriaceae bacterium | reverse complement strand
GGTCCAAATCTGGCGACCCTACCAAAATAGGCACCTCTCGGGTAAAGAGGGTTGAAGGTTCCAAGTCGTTGATCTGAGGTATTTCCACTTATTAACTCTGTCTTGAGCCCAATGGCATTACGAGTATCTATCTGATTAATAATATTAAAGGATACTGTCCAGGCCAGAATGTCCCGTTCATCGAAAGCACCAAATTGGAGGATAGCCTCGTTATCAAATCTCCAGCCACCCTGATTTTTCCAAATCCTGCCTCCCAAGCTGTGTCGGAACTCCCTTCCTTCTCCATTGGCATAGGTATTCGAACTGTAATAGGTTCCGTGATAGTACAAGTCCAATGCAAAATTTCCAGTTTTGACTCGGTTGGCATACAAGCCGAACAATAACTCTCTACCGTGTAGGAAATCATTATCGAATATGCCCGGTTCTGGAATCACTGGTATACCAGCAAACAACTTTATCGCAGTAGGACCTTTTTGCCAATCAATTGAAACCTGATCAAAAGCCCTGCGAATATTTGGACCCTCCCGAAGGTCAATCAGTCTTCTACTTCCTAGCATTAAATTTTCCCTGCCAATATTGAAGGTGAACTCCCGCCAACGATATTGAAGTAACAATTGATTCAGATAAAGCTTGTCACGGTCGACAGGTGCAAGCTCTTCTTTTCCATAAATCAGGCTGGAGCCCATTTCCCCAAATATTCTCAAGTGGTTGTTGATCTTGAGGTGGGCATGCCACAACCACCGTTGTAAATACCATCCATTCTCCTTATTCGGGGAGAAATCGAACTCCTCGTTTTTGAAATATTCGTATTGAGCTCTGAAGCTGGCACCAAAGGAAAGAAATCCTTCGGTGCCTAAACCTACATACTTGATTTTATCATACAAGCTCCTACTCTGCTGTGAATCCGGTTTTGATACTGGATCGTTCTGTCGCAGTAATCGGAATTCATAGCCTTGATCCTGTGCGGCAGCCAGGCTTCCGAATGAGACTACCATCAGAAGCAGTAACCACCTCATGGCTAGTTGCTGCGCATTATCACCACACCCGCAATGATCAGCAGGATCCCCAGTATTTTAAAAAGATTTATCTCACGCACCGGAATACCGATCCACCCATAATGGTCTAATACCAGAGATACTACTAATTGTCCGGTGACCACCAGGGCGAAAGTCATTGCCACACCCAACCTTGGGGCCAGAATAATAACACAGGCCACATAAAAGCCCCCCAGTATGCCGGCGGACCAAACAGTCCATGATACATTCTTGGCCTCAACAATGGAACTAAGGACCGTTTTTGAAATTGCAACGTATCCCAGTAGCCCGATCGACCCCACAACAAAAGAAATCAAGGCAGCGTATACCGGATCTCCAACCGCCCTACCCATTTTTCCGTTTAAAGCTGCCTGGATGGGCAATACCGCACCAGAAACAATAGCCAAGAAGATCATTGCCAGTTTCACCAGTACTTTAGGTTAGTTTTCAACTAGTTGAACGTTAAGTACCAGGCGCACTTCATTAGATACCACAATGCTACCTGCTTCGGTGACGGCATCCCACTTCAGATTAAAGTCTTTGCGATTAATAGTACCTGTAATCTCGAACCCCGCTTTGTTTTGTCCATAAGGATCTACGGCGGTACCTTCATGGGTTACCTCAAGGCTAACTACTTTAGTTACATCCCTAATAGTTAAATCACCTAAAAGTTGGTATGTATTATCATCTTGCTTGGTGAAAGATTTTGAAACAAAGGTCATTTCGGGATATTCTTGAGCATTGAAAAAATCATCGGATTTCAGATGTTGATCCCTGTCGGTGTTGCGGGTATTTATACTGTTGGTTAACGCTCGGAACTCTATCTGTGCATTTTCAAACCCTGCTTCCGGGGCTGTCACTGAACCTTTGAATTCGTCAAAAGACCCGGTAACAGTTGATACCATCATATGCTTTACTTTGAACAGGATTTCTGAATGGGCCTGATCAATAGCCCAGGTTTTTGTTTTGATTATGGTTTCCATTTTAATTATTGATTTAAAGTTTGAGTATAAAGTTTCCAAGACCCTGCGAACAGGGTCGTTACTGCCCTTCCGGGTTTAACTTTAAGGGCAGCCTGATTGGTAAGTACCTCAATGGTTACCCCAGATATAGCTTCCGAAAATCACCCGTTCGATACAAAGGCGACCAGTCCGGAGCTACTTCAGGTAAGGCACTGGGGGCAAATTTCTCAAACGTACCATATGCATGAACAATCTTCCCTCCAACTGCGGTAAGCTTTGCGTGGGTCCTAGGGATTAACACATCCGGAACTGTCATATAATCTTGGTTCAAGATTGAGAAATCGGCTAATTGACCTTTTTGAATCGCTCCCTTTTTGCCTGAGTCCCCAGTAAACCAGGAAGAGCCAGTGGTCCAAAGCTGCAACGCCTCCTCGCGGGTGAGGATATTATCATCCCCGTACATTTGCCTACCACCACGAGATTTTCCCGTTGCTAGCCAATGTATGGAATACCATGGGTTGTAGGAACTGACTCGTGTAGCGTCGGTACCACCTCCTACCGGTATGCCCATATTTATCATTTTCCTAATTGGAGGTGTTTGTGCAAGCTTGGCTACTCCATAGCGTTCTACAAAATCCTCAGCTTGATAGGCAATTCTGTTTTGGATTGCTATTCCCATCCCCAAGGCTGCTATGCGTTCTAATGTTTTATTCGAGAATGTTTCACCATGGTCTATTATGGTACCTGGAGGTAACTTGCCGTCGCCTGCTTTGGCCACTTCTTCGTACATTTCCAATAGAATCTCTGCAGATTCATTATAGGTGATATGTTGTCGCCATGGCCAATTATTCTCAGCCAGATGTGTATATATAGGCATTGCTTTTTGCCGTACGTCAACATCCAGACTGGGACGCTGTTGAGCAAAAATTTCATAATCGTATGCCGCCCAGCATATGTTTTCACCACCCCCTATAAACCTTAGCATATCATCTCCCTCACCTGGTTTAACCATACTAGTCCATCGCTTATAATCATCGAGCTCACGTCCCGCTACCTGTGGAAAGGTATGGATCCCAACTCTTACGGTGGATGCACCCTGCTTATGAACGTCATATATAACATCGTAGGCATCAGGGTACTGCATACCCCCACCACCAGCATCTGAGATTGAAGTAAGACCAAGCACATTCATCTCATTCATGAAATGTCGTGTACCAAGTACCCTTTGCTCTTTTGATTTTGTAGGTAGTTTGGTCAGGGTTTTATACATTATGAGCCCGGATGGAGCAGCGGTAATAATGCCGGTGGCCCTTCCCCTGCGGTCTTTTTCAATTCGTCCTTTGTGATATAGGTCTATGGGTTCATTGTCATAGTTCAATACATCAACCGCTTTTTTGTTAAGCATACCATAGGCATACAGATAAAAAATATATACGGGGTGATCAGGAGCAATCTTGTTGATTTCTTCAAGCGTAGGCATTCTCTTTTCACGGAATTGCTCCCACGAGAAACCGCCAACTACTCTTATCCATTGGCCTTTCGGTGTATATTTTACCTC
>JANQPK010000068.1 GCA_028289505.1 Cyclobacteriaceae bacterium | reverse complement strand
ACTGGTATCAGTATCGAAAAATTGAAGTCTAGTGTGATAGTACTGGAGACCAGCAGGATGGACCTTACCAAAAGAAAAGATGTGGTGGTAAAAGCTTTCGAGCAAGTAGCGGCAACTGATGATCGGGTGATACTACTGATTTCTGGAGGGCCTGAAAATGGTGTATATCACGGATTAAGTGATATAATCAGTAATTCGGAAACGCTCAATGGAAGGGCCCATTTACTGGGCTACGTGGAGGAAAAGTATTTACCCTTATTATTTGGTTTCGCTGATATATACGTCTCGGCCTCTGAGATGGAAGGATTTGGGATGTCTGTCGCCCAAGCCGCTGTAAATGGCAAACCCATTATCAGCTCAGATAAGATCCCTTTCACTTCCTATTACATCTCTGACGAAGCAATGGTTGTTCGTGCCGGTAACACGAATGGCTTTGCCAAGGCTTTGGAACACTTGGTAAACAATCCGCAGGAAAGGGAAGAGCGCGGTAAAATGATACAACAAAAAGCCCTGGGACTGGAATGGGAAAATCTAACCATTAAGTTCTTGCAGGACCTAAATAAAAAAGGTTTCGACATTCCCATAACCGAATACGTAGCAAAAAAATTGAATCGATGATTGGAGACAAAATTGTCATCAAAGAGTACCATAGAGTTGGGGCGCAGTTGGTAGTCGATTATATCCATTCGCACCAACCACAATATCCCTTTGCCCTAACCGTGTCAGGCGAATCTGGGTCGGGAAAATCCGAAATTGCACACTGTGTCAAGGATCTCTTGGAAGTTGATGGTAAAAAGGTAGTAGTTTTAGGACAAGATGATTACTTCCGTTTACCCCCTCATTCTAACCATCGGCAAAGGACTAAGGATATCGATTGGGTAGGCCCCAAAGAAGTACAGTTAGACCTTATGGATTATCATATCGAAAAGCTATTGGATTCCAAAGGGTATACTGTAATCAAGCCACTGGTCCATTTTGAAGAAAACATTATTGCCACCGAGCCTATTGAAGGCCCTTTTGATGTGGTGATCGCAGAAGGTACCTATACCGCTTTGCTCTCCAAACCCCTGATCAAGGCCTTTATCGATCGTGATTTCAGGGAGACCAAAAAGGACCGTTTAGCGCGAAATCGAGATCAGGCCCTGGAGAACGACCAGGACGAACAACTTACTTTTCTGGAGGATGTCCTCACTATTGAACATCAGGAAATAAGAAATCACAAGAGCAAGGCCAGTATCATCATTCCTCCTCCTGATAAAATTAAATCCTAAATTCCAGTAGATGCTCAATTGGAACCACATAATCAGGTTTGCCAACCACGGGAACCCTACACCCCCAAGAAGAGTTGAAAAAACCGATCAGGAATGGCGTGACCAGCTTACAGAGGAAGAATATTATGTCACCAGAGAAAGAGGTACTGAAAGAGCTTTTAGCTCTGAGATGTGTAGTCTCTTCGAGCCTGGACTGTATGCCTGCAAATGCTGTGGCACTTTACTTTTTGATTCACACAAGAAGTTTGAAAGCGGTACCGGGTGGCCATCATTTACCCAGCCCATTGAAGTGGAGCATGTCGCCTATCATAAAGATACCAGTTTCGGCATGATAAGAGTGGAAACCCTCTGTAATGTATGTGATGCACATCTGGGCCACGTTTTCCCAGATGGACCCGCACCGAGTGGATTGCGCTACTGCATTAATGCCATTTCCCTGGAGAAGGTCAAACAAAAAGCTATTGAATAGCAGCCCCCTCCAGATCCAGTAAAAATGCATAGATCAAAGCTGTTTGTTTGTGGCGCTTAAACCTGCCCGACGAACCTCCATGACCAGTGTCCATATCTGTGTCCAAAAGCAATAAATTTTGATCGGTCTTCATATCTCTTAGCTTGGCTACCCATTTAGCTGGCTCCCAATATTGTACTTGGGAATCGTATAAGCCTGTGGTTACCAGAAGATTTGGATATGACTGTTCTTTTACCTGGTCATAAGGTGAGTAGGATAGCATGTAATCATAATACTCTTTATTGGTGGGATTTCCCCATTCATCAAACTCACCAGTAGTAAGAGGGATACTTTCATCCAACATAGTGGTTACCACATCTACCCAGGGTACCGCAGCCACCACCCCATGGAATAACTCAGGAGCCATGTTTATTACAGCCCCCATTAACAAGCCACCTGCACTACCTCCCAATGCATATAAGTGTTCTGCGGAGGTATACTGTTCAGCTATGAGATACTTGGCACAATCAATGAAGTCATAAAATGTATTCTTTTTATTTAGCAGTTTGCCATCTTCATACCACTGCCGTCCCATCTCCTGACCGCCTCGGATATGGGCAATGGCATAAACAAATCCCCTGTCCAATAAAGACAAGCGGGATGGATTAAACCAAGGGTCCATAGAATACCCATATGAACCGTAACCATAGAGCAATAAAGGAGTGGATGGGTCTACAGTGATCCCCTTTTTATGCACCAAAGAAATTGGAACCTTGGTGCCGTCCCGCGCCTCCGCGAACAGACGTTCGGTCTGATAGTCCTCCGGACGGTGGCCTCCAACTACTTCCTGTTGCTTCATCAAAACCTGCTCTTTAGTGCTCATGTTGTAGTCATAAGTGGAGTTTGGGGTGGTAAGTGAAGAATACCCGTATCTGAGTACCTCGGTATCAAACTCAACATTAGTAGAAGAATACACTACATATGCTGGCTCTTCAAAATCCATATAGTGCTCCTGCCCTGTTTGTTGGTTGATAATCCTGAGCTGAATTAGCGCATTTGATCGTTCTTGTACCACTAAGAAATTTTTGAAAACTTCAATATCATCCAGCAAGGTCTGTTCTCGATGAGGGATTACTTCTTGCCAGTTCGTCCGCTCGGTTGCGGAAGTAGAAGTTTCCATCAACCTGAAATTAGTGGCATCCCAATTGGTTAGTATGTAAAATTTATCCTCAAAGTGCTCGATCCCATACTCATGAGGGGTCACTCGAGGAGTAAACTGTTTGAAGTCCCCGTCGGGGTTGTCTGCCTTGAGGATATGGTAATCACTGGTTAGGGTACTTTGGTTGTAAATGATGATATAGTCGTTGGACTTTGAGTTGTAAACACCAACGTAGTAGGTATTATCCTGTTCTTCGTACACCATAGCGTCACTTTTTTGGTCATTCCCAAGCTTGTGACGCCATATCTTGTCCTCTAATAAGGTAGTTTGGTCTTTAGTGGTATAAAAAAAAGTGCTGTTATCTTTGGCCCAGGCTCCTCCGGCCGATGCATTTAGCAGTTGGTCGTTGAGCCACTCACCAGTCTCCAGATTCTTAAATTTAATGGTGTAGATACGACGGCTTAGGGTATCCTCGGCATAGGCTAAGATATTATTGTCAGGGCTGATTTCAAGACCGCTAACGTTGTAATACTCCTTGCCTTCCGCCATTTGATTCACATCCAGCATGATTTGTTCCGGATTTTCTAAAGATTCCGGTTTACGACAATAAATTGGGTACTCTTTGCCTTCTTCATATCTGGTATAATACCAATAACCGTTTTTGAAATAAGGAACGGATTCATCATCCTGTTTTATCCTTCCAATAATCTCATCATAAAGCTTATTTTGAAAGCTTTCAGTATGTCCCAATGCTGCCTCGGTGTATTCATTCTCTGCTTTCAGGTAAGACATCACTTCATTAGTCTGCTGGTCCGGGTTTTCTGACGCTTTTTGTTCATCGGTAAGCCGCATCCAGTAATAAGGATCTATTCTGGTGTGATCATGAGTGGTTAAAGAAGTATCTTTTTTGGCGGCAATTGGCGTCTCAGGCAACTTTCTATTCATAGTATTGTTAGAGTCCGGGACACCACAGGAAACGAGTATCCCAAGAAATAAATAGGGTATGTAGTATTTCATAGCTTTAATCCATTTGCGTGAAATTACATCATTGCTGCCACAATATGTAGGTGCCTTTTCTTCCAGCCATTATCAGGTCCATTTTCTGGTCCTGATTGAGGTCCGCTACTCGAATGAACAAACCGGTGCTGGCTTCTCCTGAGTTAATCTCTTGTCTGTGGAATGTTTGATGCTGCTGATCCCAAAGGTAGCGATAGATCACTGCAGGTTCATTTGCGCCGGGATCTTTTCCTAAGTGACCCCATACTCTTTTTCCAGTGATCAATTCCCCTTGACCATCACCATCCAGGTCTGCCCAGGTCATAGCGTGTGCTTGCGACCAAGATTTGTCGATTTGATGAAGCTTCCAGGTGGTGGAGTCACCCACGGGTTGCAGTTGTTCCATCCAATAAAGACCGTAATCATGAGCCCTGCCAAAAATGATATCATTCCGTCCATCCTGATTTAAATCCTGCACCAGCATAGGACAGCTGGAGTCTTTTAACTCCCAGTCACGGTGCCATACCCAAGTTGACCCCTGCTGGTACCAACCCTCATCAAAAAGGATATCCATTTTACCGTCTCCATTTATGTCTCCAATGCCTACCCCATGGCCATTTCGCGGCCCCACCCGGTTTGGGGTGATCTTCTTTTCTTGGAAACTCCAAAAATAAAAAGGGTTAGGGTCGTGCCAACTATTTAATATGTACTCAGGTTGACCATCCCCATCGAGATCTTCGAACAGACCAATCTCACTGCGAGTAATATCCGTTTTCACCCAAAGGTGCTCTTTCCATTCCAACCCTTTTTGTAAATGATCCAATCCTGGATTTTCATACCAAAAAATTCTGGGTTCTTCGTATCCCGAGGTAATCAGATCCACCCAACCGTCGCCGTTAACATCCCACAAATGCTCTCCATTATTACGAGCATATTCGGGGGGATGTAGTGGCAAGGGCCTTAAGGGACGAGGTATAAAATCAGGAGCAGCATACCATAAGCGACCCGCTACGATATCATCCAATCCATCGCGATTGATATCCCCAATCACACAAACTTCATTGTTATCCACACATAAAAGCTGTGAACGGAAGTTAAGCTGACTTTCCTGACCATATAACCATGAGCTAAAGGTGATTAGCAATAATGATAAAATGCTTGCTTTATTCATGTTGAACTCTGGTTAATGACGTGATTATATGGGCATAGTCTGGATAAGCTGAAATTAACTGTTCGCGACTGCCAAATTCAGGATCTGATGGGTGATAAGCAGGCGACATGGAAGTGCTTACCAGGGAATATCCATTGGAGCCACCTGGTAGTGGCCTGGAACCTTGCCACCAGTTCCTGGGAGCCAGTAATTGCGGCTGTTGGTTAGCCAAAATATCCACTCCAAGTTGTTTTATCACTCCCTTTCCTTCAGGGCTAAGCAATAGTATCTCTAGAGGATCACCCAGATGAAAGTAATATAGTTCATCGGTGATCAATTTATGCATAGCAGAAAATTCGGATGTGGTAGCCAGGTAATAGATAGATCCATTTATTGACCTGTCGTTTTGATACCGCTCTGGCAAACAACGGGATGATAACATCTCCTGGGAGTGATGAGTAACAGTATAGTATCCACCCTCCACTGGTAGTGGTTGCATGCTAAGATGCTTAATGATATCGCTTGCTGAATACATGGGTGTCGGTGTTGATAAGCTAATCGATCGGATAACATAAGTTAATCAAATGCAAACCAAACGGTAAAATATTTTTTTGTAAATTATTGTTTGATTAAGCGTTGTTGAGAAATGAGACCACAAAAGATCACTGAGGAGCTGCTCACCCAGAGAATGCTGGAAATTCTAAGATCTCGTGGATATGATGGATCCAGCTTGCAGGATCTGGCGGTTGCCGGTGATTTAAAAAAAGCGAGTTTATATCATCGCTACCCCGGTGGTAAGCAGAATTTGGTACAGTCCGTTTTGGATCACTACACCTCATTGTTAGAAGAAAAGGTCTTTAAGATATTGATGGCCAAAAAGAAAAAGCCAAAAAAGAGATTGAATAGTGCCATTGGCAATATTATGGACTTGTATCAGCAGGGATCAGCGAATTGCTTGCACCGCGCACTGTCAATGGAAACTGGTAAGAATCTTTTTGGAGATCAAATACGGCAGAACTGCCAGCATTGGATCGATGCTTTCGAAACGCTTGGAAAAGACCTTGGTTTTAAAAAGAAAAAGGCCAGGCATCTGGCAAAAGAAAGCTTAATCAAGATTCAGGGAGCCCTGGTACTTTCTAATATTGTGAATGATGCCACTCCCTTCAAAGAAGTCGTCGAAGAGATCCAATCTTCCTACCTTGACAAATAGTGCTGATCGTTTTCATGCTCTACCAAAAGTAGAGTTACACCTTCACCTTGATTGCTCCCTCAGCTATAAGTTGGTAAAAAAACTAACCCCTGGTATCAGCTGGCAGCAGTACCACCGTTCCTTTGTGGCACCTCCCAAATGTCTGGATTTGGCAGATTACATTAAACGTGCAGTTGCGGGCATTGAGTTAATGCAAACCAAAAAAAATCTGGTGCTGGTGGTTGAGGATCTGTTTGAACAGCTGCAGAAAGAACATGTGATATACACTGAAATCCGTTTTGCACCATTCGAACATATTCAATTGGGATTATCTGCGGCAGAGGTGGTGGAAGTGGTCAATGATTCTGTTGAATCCTGTGTGAAAAATACCGGAATTGAGGCTGGAATCATTCTGTGCACACTGCGTCATTATAGCGCGGACTATAGCATCGACACTGCTAAACTGGTGAATAAATTTAAGGGAACCAGAGTGGTGGGCTTTGATATTGCCTCGGATGAAGCCGGATATCCTATTGATAATCATGTTCAGGCTTTCGAATATGCCTCAGCTAAGGGCTTGAATTGTACTGTACATGCCGGTGAGGCCAAAGGACCGGAAAGTGTTTGGGAAAGCCTTGAATATTTCAAACCCAAACGGATTGGGCACGGTGTTCGAAGTGTGGAGGACAGCCAGTTGATCAGTTTCCTGAAAGAAAAGGGTATTCATCTTGAGATTTGTGCTACCAGCAATGTACAGACTAACGTATTTCCTGAAATCTCAGATCACAGCATTGATGCACTCTATCAGCAGCAGGTATCTCTTAGTATCAACACCGACTGCCGCACCATCAGCGACGTAACCTTAACTTCCGAGTATCAGCTCTTGGAGAAAACGTTCGGATGGAAATCTCAACATTTTTATCGCTGTAACGCAGAAGCCATAAAGCATGCTTTTACCTCGGACCAGGTGAAACAGCAAATGCTTAAAAAATTGGAAGCTGGATTCAGGGCATAGTTTGACCTGTCGTTATTAATGCTTAATTTCTGATTTCTAATTGCACAAACTATGAAACGAAGAAAATTTGTGGCCTCGGCGGCCGTAGGAGTAGCTGCCACCACCGCTGCCACTCCAATAGCGGTGGCGAACTCAATTAACCCATCAGCAGCAAACGGCAATGAGATCTACGAATTGCGTACCTACCAAATGGCATGGGGAGGTAATGGTGCTGCATTGATGTCCTTTCTGAAAGATGTGGAAGCTCCCTATTTAAAAGGTCAGGGTGGCAATCACTTCATGATATTCAATGAAACCGGGCAGTCACAACCAACCAATATCTGGGTACTCAACAGCTTTCCGGACTTCTCAAGTTACCAGCAGGCATTTACCAACCGATCCAGTGAGGACTACCTGGCAAAAGCGGCATCCTATGCAAGTGCCGGTAAAATCTATGAACGCATTTCCTCCTCGTTGTTATATGCTTTTGACGGGTTGAAGCAAATGAAATCACCAATAGACCAAGCCTCGCTTTTTGAACTGAGGATCTATGAGGGTGCAAACGAAGACGCAGTGAGAAGAAAAACAAAAATGTTCAATGACGAAGAGCTGGACCTGTTCTACAAAGTTGACCTCAATCCCATATTCTTTGGGAACATGTTATCTGGTCCCTATGTCCCTTCTTTGGTATATATGCTGAATTATCGGGATATGGATCATAGGAAAGCAGCATGGAAAGACTTTTTGGAGCATCCGGAATGGGATGCCATGAAGAATAAGGAAATTTATGCCAATACCGTAAGCAACATCAGGAGGGTCTTTCTAGAGGCCGTTTAGGAATGCGATTTTTGTGGCAAATATTGATATTTTGTTTCTGGCTGCAGCCATTATCGGGTCAGCAATATGACCTGCTAATAAAAGATGGACGTGTAATTGACCCCCGCAATAATGTTAATGAAGTAATTGATATTGCCATCTCCAGTGGATTGATAGAGAAAATTGCACCCGAAATAGCTGCAGAAGAAGCTAAATTAGTGGTGGATGCCACGCACTTGTTAGTTACACCTGGTCTAATCGACATCCATACCCACGTCTTCGTAGGAGAGAAGGAAAACACTTTTGCAGGCGGTTTTTCCAGCGTGAGTCCAGATGATTTTTCCTTTAAAGCAGGGATCACTACAGTGGTTGACGCAGGAACCTCCGGCTGGCGCTCCTTCCCTGAATTCAAAAAGAAAGTAATTGATCGATCTCAAACCAGGGTTCTGGCATTCCTGAATATCAGTGGCGCCGGTATGATCGGGGCACCTGAAGAGGAGAATCTGGATGACATGGAAGTGGCACCCACAGTGGCTCGAATCAAAGAGTATCCGGAAATAATTGTAGGTACCAAGATTGGGCATTACCGAGGTAACAATTGGGAACCTTTTGATCTAGCACAAGCTGCTGGGGCTGAAGCCAATGTTCCCATGATTCTGGAATGTCACTTACCTGAGCTGCCTTTAGAGCAGGTACTAAACAAAATGAGAGCAGGGGATATTTTCACACATACCTACGGCGCAGTAAACGACCGAGCCTGGCTGCTAAAAAAAGGGCTAGTACGACCAGAAGTTTGGGAAGCACGCCGCAAAGGAGTTTATTTTGATGTAGGGCATGGGGGTGGAAGCTTCCACTACAGTCTGGCGGTTCCCGCATTAGAACAAGGTTTTTTTCCAGACTCTTTCGGAACAGATCTACATCGCTTTAGCATGAATGCTGGTATGAAAGATATGCTTAATGTGATGTCAAAGTTTCTTAACTTAGGTATGCCTTTGGAAATGATAGTAGAAAGGGCCACCTGGGTCCCTGCCAAAATGATAAAACGACCGGACTTAGGCCATATAAGCCCAGGTGCCGTAGCTGATGTTGCGGTTTTCAGCATACAGGAAGGTAATTTCGGTTTTGTAGATTCTGGTGGTTTTATGATGTCAGGTGAAAAAAAATTACAAGCTGAACTTACGGTTAGAAATGGAAAGATAGTGTGGGATCTGAACGGGCTTGCCGCGAAGGATTTCCTAAAGACCTCACCTCATTAAAACAAAAATTGATATGAAGCGCAGAGAAATAATGAAAAGTCTATCAATAGCTCCCTTTGCAGGGGGACTGATGTATCACGATGAATTGATGGGTAAAGCCAAAAAAACGAACCAGCAGTCCGATCAAAATATCTACAGATCATTGGGTATTGAACCGGTTATCAACTGCCGTGGAACTTTTACTATTATTGGAGGATCCATTGAACGTCCTGAGGTGCTAAAAGCCCAAGAGGCGGCAGCCGGACATTTCGTGCAATACGATGAAATGGCCGAAGGTGTAGGAAAAAGACTAGCCGAAATCACCAAAACCGAATGGGGTATTATCACTTCAGGTTGTGCCGGGGCTATGAAGCATGTAACTGCAGCCTGTGTAACCGGAGGGAATCCGGAAAAATTAGTGCGAATACCTGATCTAACCGGATTTGACAAGACCGAAGTCATTATACCAAGCTATTCTAGAAATGCCTATGACCATGCCCTGCGAAATATCGGTGTAACATTGGTGACCGTTGATACCCCGGAGGAAATGGAGAAAGCGATCAATTCCAAGACTGCCATGATCTATATCATGACTCCAAAAGCATCTGAGACCGGTGAACCTTTTTCACTCGAGGTAATAGCTGATATCGCCAAACCCCACAATATCCCCATTCTAGTTGATGCTGCAGCGGAAAACCTTACCATTCCCCCGGTACATTTGGCCAGAGGAGCTACTGTGGTTACCTACAGTGGTGGAAAGGCCATTTGTGGCCCCCAATGCACAGGGTTGGCCTTCGGCGATAAGAATCTATTGATGTCTGCCTGGCAAGCCAGCGCTCCCCATCACGGCCCAGGCAGGGATAACAAAGTAGGAAAAGAGGAAATGATGGGTATGCTGGCAGCAGTGGAAGCATGGACTACCCGGAACCACCCGCAGGAATGGCAAACCTGGCTAGACCGTCTGGACTATATCTCCAAGAAGGTCACCAAAATTAAAGGCGTTGAAACCGAAATAAAGGAGCCTAGTGGACTTAATAATCGCGCTCCCATGTTAATGATTAGTTGGGATCCCAACGCTTTGAATATCACCGGATACCAAGTTGCTGAGGACTGCGCCCGTAAGGCGCCTCGCTTGGCCATAGGCGATGGAGATCAAGACCAAAAAGCCTGGGTAACAGTAACCCCAAGTCAAATGCAAGATGGAGAAGAGAAAATAGTAGCGGATCGTCTTCATGGGCTTTTATCTGAAAAACGACCAGCTTTAACCTCTGATCTCAAAGCAGCTGGAGTCAATTTGACTGGTCATTGGGATTTGGAAATTCAATACTTTAGCAGTGTTAGTAAACATACCCTGTTCCTGGAACAGGAAGATAATTGGGTACACGGATTACACCAAGGTGATTTCGATCAGCGAAACATGGTGGGTATGGTTGAAGGTGATCAGGTTAAACTTAGAAGCCAGTTCCGAGTACCGGGCGATAATGTCACCTTCCTGTTTTCAGGCAAAGCTTCCGATGAATCAATGGAGGGAGACATTCACCTTGGAGAATACCTAACTGCAAAGTTTACCGCTAAAAAAGCCACCTACAAGAAGAACAGAAAACCCATTGAAATTCCGGGTGGCCCACCACTTGCCACCTAGGACCGGGAAAAGTGGTGGATGATTAGGTTTATAAGGAATGTGGGCCCAGGTGCGGTAGTGGCTGCAGCATTCATCGGACCAGGGACTGTCACTACCGCTACTTTAGCGGGTAGCAGTTTTGGGTTCACCTTATTATGGGCGGTATTATTTTCTGTATTTGCTACCTTGATTTTACAGGAAATGACGGCCAGGCTAGGGGTCACTGCCCAAATAGGTTTGGGTCAAGCTCTGAGGAAGAAAATCACACACCCCATTTCCAAGTCACTCTTATCAATACTGGTACTGGCAGCTGTATTAGTAGGTAATGCTGCTTATGAAGCAGGAAACATTACCGGAGCAGTGTTAGGACTAAATTATTCAGGTTCCCTGGGTATCAACCCCTGGGTGGGATTAATTGGGTTCTTGGCATTCCTTTTACTTTGGAGGGGAAAATATAAACTTATTGAACGGTCATTAATTGTCATGGTAGTAGTGATGGGTTTGGTTTTTTTGTTGTCTACCCTGTTGTTAACTCCGAATCCTGGCCCAATTATCAAAGGTCTATTTCTACCGAGAGTTCCGAAAGGGTCACTGATTATGATCGTGGGCCTAATCGGCACCACCGTAGTTCCTTATAATCTATTTTTGCATGCCTCGTCAGTCAAAACACGTTGGTCAAGGGAGCATCTCCCCTTGGCTCGCATGGACACAATAATTTCTGTAGTGGGAGGAGGTATCATTACTATGGCCATACTGATTACCGCAGCAGTGGCTTATGAGGGCACTGCCCAGCAGATTGTTGGCATATCAGATCTTTCCTTACAATTGAAACACCTTTTAGGGGATTGGTCATCCGGTTTTATGGCATTGGGATTCTTGGCCGCAGGGTTATCTTCCGCTATTACCGCCCCATTGGCTGCAGCGCTGGCCACCTCTGAGATACTGGGATGGAAGTCGAATCTTGATTCCTTGAGGTTCAAATCAATTTGGGGACTGGTTTTATTGACCGGATTGGTATTCTCCAGCCTGGGATTTAAACCAACCCTGGTAATACTATTTGCACAATTCGCCAATGGGTTGTTGCTACCAATACTAGCGGCACTGTTGTTATGGATTATGAACGATCGAAAGATAGTAGGGGAGCAGGTAAATGGCCCGCTGATTAATACTGCCGGTGTAGCTGTGGTCCTGGTGACCGTTTTGTTGGGAGCTCGAAGTATATGGATGGTTTTGGGTCAGTAGGCAGTTTTCAGTCAGCAGTCATGCAAACTGGCTATTGAAGACTGAAAACTGCTCCATTTTTTTGCTAAATTTCATCTGCATTAACTGCAAGATTGGTGAAAACTATTGATATCAACTGCGATATGGGCGAGAGTTTTGGAAACCACCGTGTCGGCAATGATCAAGCGATCTTTCCCTATGTTACTTCTAGCAATATAGCCTGTGGATTTCACGGTGGAGATGCAGTGCACATGGAACACAGTATTAGGACTGCTGTCAAATACGGTGTACAAGTGGGTGCTCACCCTGGGTATCCTGATCTCGCAGGATTCGGTCGTCGGAAAATGGACCTCCCACCACAAGAGCTAAAGGCTATCATCAAGTATCAATTGGCAGCCATAATGGGAATGGCTCGGAGTCTGGGTACCTCGGTAAAGTATTTAAAACCACATGGGGCGCTTTACAATGCCGCCGTAGAAAACCAGCAGATTGCTATGATTGTAATTGAATCAGTACAGGAGATCAGTCGTACCATGCCTATCATGGGTCTTGCAGGAAGTCTATTCCAGGATATCTGTGGCAGCCAGGGTGTAACCTTTGTAGCGGAAGCATTTGCAGACAGGAGTTATGAGGCCAATGGTAAACTTAGATCCAGATCTGAAGCAGGTGCATTAATAACCGATCCTAACCAAGCGGTAGCCCAAGTTCTTGATATCGTTTTGAAAGGACAAGTCAAATCCCACGATGATATCATGATTCCTCAGCAGGTTCAAAGTATTTGTATCCACGGGGATAACCCGGCAGCAGTATCCATTCTCAGAGCCATAGATCAATCTTTGGAAAATGAAGGTATTCTGAAACAGAGCTTTATATGATCCAGGAAATGGTTCCATTAGGTGATAGTGCCTTGCTGGTGAATTTTGAGTCTCAAATAAGTATTAAAATTCATCAACAAGTGCTTAGTCTGGTATCTGAAATCGAACATCGCCAGTTAGTGGGAATTACTTTTTTGCAACCAGCCTATTGTTCTCTGGCCATCGGTTTTGATCCGGCCAAGCTGTCTTTTTTGGAGCTGAAATCCACAGTAAGAAAAATTAGCCAAAAGCTAATTTCACATTCAAAATCTGACGGTCGCCTCATTCATCTGCCGGTTTGCTACCAACCACCCTATGCCCTTGATTTAGATGAAATCTCGCAGCGGACAGGTCTCACCAAAGAAGAAATCGTAGACCGACATACAGGCATTAGTTACCAGGTCTTCATGCTTGGTTTTCTACCAGGATTTCCCTACCTGGGAATATTGCCTAAGCCATTACAAGTACCCCGAAAGGAGACCCCCCGTTTACAAATACCGGAGCGATCTGTGGGGATTGCAGGTTTACAAACCGGCATATATCCCTCCTCATCACCAGGTGGTTGGAATATTTTGGGTGTAACTCCAGTGCCAGTGTTTAACGGTTCCAATAAAAACCCATTTTTGTTAAGAGTCGGGGATCGGGTAAAGTTTCAGGCCATCGGAATGGACGAATATAAATCAGCGGTGCGGTTGATAGCTGAAGGGGCGTTTGACTGGGATACATTATATGGCTAACAAGTTACAACTAACTTTTGTTAATCCTGGCATGCAAACCACTGTTCAGGACCACGGGCGCATGAGTTATCGCGCCTTCGGGGTACCGAAATCTGGTCCTATGGATGCGGGTTCAGCTCGAAAAGCCAACCTCCTGGTAGGAAACCCTGACTTTAACCCAGTTTTAGAGTTTACCCTGCAAGGACCAGTGATCGAACTGTTGGGTCAGGGATATATTGCAGTTACCGGTGGAGTTTTCGACCTAAAACTCAATCAGCAATCCATCCCACAAAACCAGGCAATTGAATTGAAAGGTAAAAATAAACTAGCAATAGGGAGTGCTCAATTAGGTTGTAGAGGCTACATAGCGGTTGCTGGAGAATGGCTACTTAGTCCATGGCTCGAAAGTTGCAGTACTGCTCCTCAGAACACCGCTCAACTAACTCCAGATAGTCTAATCCAAAAGGGATCTGAGATCTCCATAAAGTCTATGGTTCGAGATCTTCTGGAATTCGACATTCCGGCGACATCAGCTCCAAGCGGTGTGATCAGGATTCTGGCGGGTCCAGAGTACCACCTGATCGATACAGATTCTATTAAAGAACTATTTAAAACAACTTTTACCATATCAAGCCAAAGTAATCGTATGGGGTACAGATTGAATGCCCCGTTATCACGGTATCAAGAACCTGTAGATATCATTTCTTCAGCTGTGGTTCCTGGAACTATTCAACTAACCAACTCTGGTCAACTAATTATTTTAATGGCAGATGCTCAAACCACCGGCGGTTACCCCAGGATCGCGAATGTGGTAAGCGCTGACCTGGATGTGCTGGGTCAAATGAAACCAGGAGACCAGATCAGATTTCAATTGGTCTCGCTGAAGCATGTCTTTCAATAGTCTTTAAAGCTATTGCCATTTCCAGGTAAAGCATTAGATTGCAATGCAACCATTCTGTTTATAAATCCAGTGAAAACCATAGCCAACCTTGTACATGAGCCGGGTCCCTATTCAAGTTTTTCATTAGAAGAAATTAGTATACCGGAACCAGCAGCAGATGAAGTTTTACTGAAGCATCGTGCGATTGGGGTAAATTTTATCGACACCTATTTCCGTAGCGGACTTTATCCCTATCCGGAGCCTCCTCCAATTATACCCGGATCCGAGGCCTGCGCTGAGGTTATTGAAACTGGTTCAGAGGTTACCGACCTTAAAGTAGGTGACCGGGTGGCCTATACCGGAGGTTATGGCTCTTACTGCCACCACCGCATTATGAAAGCAGACCGGGTAGTCAAGCTGCCAGAAACTGTATCAGATGAAGTGGCGGCCGCCTCAATGGTCAAAGGACTTACCGCCCATTACCTGCTGCACGGAACTTTTAAGGTAAAACCAGGGGATACCATTCTCTTCCACGCCGCAGCCGGCGGAGTAGGATTGTTTGCGGGACAATGGGCTGATTATCTAGGGGCAACAATCATAGGTACTGTTGGCTCAGGAGAAAAAGCGGAACTGGCACTAGCCAATGGGTACCACCATGTTATTAATTATGAAGAAGAGAATTTCGTAGATAGAGTTATGGAGATCACCGATGGTTCTGGAGTGGAAGTAGCTTATGATTCTGTAGGCCAAGACACCTACCCCCATTCACTCAAATGTGTGAAACGCCTGGGTATGTGGGTACCTTTTGGCCAGTCTTCCGGACCCATTCAGAATTTTCAATTAAAAGACCTGGTGGCTCATGGATCATTGTTTACTACTCGGCCCACGCTGTTTGACTATGTGGCTACCAGAGAAGCGTTGGTAGCAGCCTGTGATAGTCTATTCGGAATGCTGGAAAATGGGCATATAAATGTGAGTATCAATCAGCGATTCAAATTGGAAGAAGCCGCATTGGTACATGAGTTGTTGGAAAATCGCCAAACTAAGGGGTCGACGGTGATGTTTATTAGCTAAGTGAATGATCGATTATGGAATACAAAGATAGAGATACCCTAGAACGAGGGTTTGATCATGTAAAGCAATCTCCTTCTGCTCAGGGAAGGCTTGAGCTCATTGTAATTCGACCTGATGTCAACCAGAGAGAAGAGCTTACACAAGGGGTGCTTGATGTAGAGCAGGGGTTGATTGGTGACAACTGGGCCCAGCGGGGTAGTTCCCAAACAGAGGATGGCAGTGCACATCCAGAAATGCAGATCAATATTATGAATTCCCGACTCGCTGATCTTGTTGCCCAGCAGAAAAGCGATTGGAAGATGGCCGGTGATCAATTGTATGTTGACCTGAACCTCAACAAAGAGAACCTGCCTGCAGGCACCCGATTGGCCCTTGGTGAAGCAATATTGGAGGTTACCGCGGTACCTCACACCGGTTGTGCAAAGTTTGCCGATCGTTTTGGAAGGGAGGCACTTAAATTTATCAGTACCCGGGAAGGACTGCAATGGCAGCTTCGAGGGATTAATACCAAGGTGATAAAAGGAGGGAAGATTACAGTAGGTGACAGAATATCTAAAATCTAGTGTCTAATATTGAATATCTAGGCCTAGGTAATTGCCCAAGAACACGAATACGTATTTCGTAATTTGAAAAGGATCTAGCAAGTAAATAAATGTGTTAAGAGCTACTGCCTTACTGTTGATTACATTGTTGTGCTACTCTTGCATCCAGCAAAAATCAGTAAAAGGGCAATATAAAAAGACTAGCTCAGACCAGATTCCCGATTCAAGCACCGGACTAAAGATTCAATCCACACCAACCCGGGGGACATTACTGTCCGATTCGATTGGGTCAGAATATTTTATCGTGCATGTCACGAACACCATTACCAATCACCACAAAATTCCGATTCAGCTTGAAATAGATTTCCCATCGGAACTTAGTTATCCAATTTCTAATAGCCAGTTAAACTTTAGAATAGTCTTATGGCCTGAACTAACGGAACCTCCTAATCTATATTTTGACCGTCAGGATCGAGTTCAGGTTATGGAAAATTGGACCATCAGTGACTGGGAAGGCTCAAACCAATTCGACAAGACCCTGGCCCCAGGGGAAAGTTATACGGTCACCATAGGAACTTTGGTTGATACTCAAGTCCCAAATATTTGTAGTGCAGTTGCTTATAAATTTTTGACTTATGCAGAAAGAAGCAATTATTCAGACTGTGAATGGACGCTGAATGAAGAAGGCATTACTGATCCTCAATTAGCACTAGGCCTTCAAGTTGGATTCTGTACCAGTGGATTGCATTACGAACGTTGTACCATAATTAATTGCGGTCGGATTAGTCATGTGGAAGAAGAATAGGTTTTGCAATGGTCAGGTAAACCATCGGAGAATAATAGAACTATAGACCTGAGCTCAGAGATCTGAAACCTTAGATCGAATCCAGGCACCCTCTTACATAACCCACTGACTCGGCCAGCCCGGGTAATGGATCGTCAGCATCCTTCTCAAATTCAAACCCAACTACGCCTTGATAGTTCTTATCCACCAACATTTTTAGAAACCCCGGGAGATCAATCACCCCGCGCCCCGCTTCCACTGAAGTTCCCTCAGCTGTGGCCTTATCCACATCCTTTACGTGAACATCGAGCAATCTATCAAAGAACTTCTCACCAGAGGCAATAGGATCTACCCCTATTCTTTGGGTATGGCCGATATCCATGCAGATGCCAAATCGGGGGTCTAGGTCTTTGATCTTGGTGTAGATGCTTTCAGGACTTGGATATACTTCATCGCCCGGTCCATGGTTATGAATGGCTACTTTAATATTGTACTCCTTTATCTTCTGGTTGGTATACTGTAAAAGATCAACCCCGGGCACTCCCACTATGGTAGTCATTCCCGCATACTTGGCATATGAAAATGCCTGATCCACCTCTGCTTTGGTTTTCATGTAGATCACTCCACCCGCATAAAGTTGCAAACCTGCTTCTGCCACACGTTTGGCACTGTTCTCCAACTCCTGTTTAGTGGAACTCAGCGGAAGATGCATGCTCTTAAAGCACATATAATCCAGGTCTAGTCTCTTGGTCATGGCAATGGCCTTAGCCTGAGTGAACTTCCGCAAAGTATATGAAGCCAGTCCCAATTTTAAGGTGGCAGCGGTTTTGGGTTCAGATGCTGGCGTGTCCAACGTTATCAAGGATGCTGCACCTGTGAGTGCGGATATTTTCAGGAAGTTTCGTCTGGAATTCATAATGATATGTGCACTTGTGGTTTATAAGTTAGTAAACTTTGTCATTGATCCTCTAAAATTAATTTCAGTTCCTTTTTCCGTTTCCTAATCCTGATTATAACCATAATCCAAATCAGGTTATACACCCAGCCCGCCAGCGCAGCCCCTACCGGAATCTTGAGTAAGATACTTAATAAGCTAAGCACTACCGATAAGCCTCCAATAAGTGCCAGGTATCGCTTATCGTTCATGCTAAATCTGGTCTCGTAAAGTTCGATGCGAGTTAGCTTTAGCTCCTCACTGTGCTTCAACACATGCTTATACATGAGATAGAGACACCACCAAATGCAAATAAAACCCAACCCATAAATGATCATCAGGTGGGGCATTTTTTGCATAGGGATCATTTGGATTAATTCCTCAGAAACCTCAATTATACTACCGCTGATCAGTGCGTAGAAATATCTGATTAACCAGGTCATCAGAAATTTAAGTGGATAAACATACACCAATACAAAAAACAACAAAGCAAGATTGATGAAGGAGATCTTATCGTCGATAAACCCGTATCTCAAGAAAAAAACACACTGTTGGCGCCATATCCAATAAATGAACAGGATGCATACACCGAAGGGGATAATATCCTGAACAAAAAGCCACAACTCTTGATAATCACCTGGTACACTGCCTGAAATCAGTAAGATGGCTATCGCCAAGGCGAATACACCATCACTTAGTGCTTCCAGTCGACTTCCTGCTGAACCTCGGGGTTCGAAGTATTCCAGCGCACTAGATGATTTGATGGCAGTTTTCATTGGCTTTACTACACCATCAATATAAGAATATTTCCTGTTCCGATAATTAATGAATCAGGACTACAGTGTCTCAGGTTTTCCGTGCCAAACACTTGAGCCGTATGTGAGGATGTAAACCTTTTCCGGATCATTTTCATCTATCATCACCCGTTGGCCCCAGTGGAAATTATAGTCCTTTAGTCTGGACCAGGTTTTACCATAATCATCACTGCGGTAAGCTCCTTGATCAAAGGTGTTGCAATACAATCTCCCTGGATGGTTTGAATCTACAGTAACATCGTAAACATAATGCTCAGGATCAAAGATCTGATGCCAGGTTTTGCCTCGATCAGAGGAGGTGAAGACACCGCCATCCAGGTCAAAGGTTTGGTTCCCTCCAGATTCCCTAGCTAAACGCCCCCCAATTAAATCAGATAGGGTAATATCTCCCCAAGCTCCTAAATACAGCCGGTCTAAATCCAATGGATCGTAGGCCAAACCATTAGGAAAAAGTACTTTATCCCCCAGCTCAATACGCTCCCAGGAATCTGCACCGTCGGTCGAAACGTACAGGGCACCCATGTGTACAGCTCTGCCCGCCTCATCGTTTTGGTGTTGAGGAGTAGGACTAGTGATTAAAAAGAGAGTACCATCTGGCTGCAGGGTCAATTCAAATGCCGCCAAGCTACCGGCTATGCCGTTGTTTTTTAGCTCCCAAGACTGTCCATCGTCGATAGACTTGAAAACACCCTTGCCAAAAGCAGCAACGTATAGAGTTCTGTTACCCACTGGAGAATTTTCATCCAATACAATGCAAGTTGAAGGCGAGTCGAATCCCATACCATTGGTTGAGGGCGTCCAGGACCTACCTCCATTGGTGGATAGGGCAAAACCACCTTTTCCATATTGCTTCCATTTCGGATTCCGGGTCATTTTACCTCTGGGAAAATCATGCAATCCCGACCAAACCGAGTAGACTTTATCCTTCTCTTCAGGGTCAAAAACCAACCAATAACAAGTGTTATGCCACTCTGGTGGAATCCCCTCTGTGGATCTAAACCAACTTGTACCTCCGTTAAAGGAATGGTGGTACCCAATATCGGTATAGCTAATGGCTATATGATTCTTATCAAACGGATCAAAGTGGATGCCGTAGTTAGTGGTGACATCTAGGCCTCGGCTAGAGTAGCTGCCATCCGGTTGAGCTTCACTGTATACCTCTACCCAAGACTCCCCGCCATCCTCGGTTTTCATGGTGCGGTACCAATCGGTCAAAATCGCTACATTTCCATCATTGGGATAAACACCCACATCTATGATCCTTATGTATTCACCTCCAAAAGCCTCCTGCACCCAGGCGTCGCTCAAATTTTGAGCATCTTCACCGTCCTTAACCGAATACTGACCTGACCCTCCTCCTCCCTTCCATACCCATTGCCAGGATTGCCCCAAATCAGTGGATTTTAAACAACCGTACCAGTGGGTAACTTCAAGGTTCTGCTGCTGATAGTCGCTAGTCACTACATAAACCACTGCGGCATCGTTTTCGGCAGTTGCTATTCTGGAATAGGTGGGTACCGCTACTTTGTCATTAGTGATTATGGGATCCGTTACTTGATGCCAGGTGATGCCCAAATCCCTTGACACCCAAATTGAAGTAGGGCTGCTATCCCCGTATAATTTATCTTCCAGCTGGTTTTGTAAGGCATAAAAGACGGTAGTCCCAGTTCCTAACTCCACTCCTGCCGTAAATGAGAATGAAGATTGCATTGAGGATGGATGCTCAAGTATTGACCATTGCCAGTCTGATTTATTAACAATGGTTATCTCAGAGGCAGAAAAAAGGTAGACGTCAGATGCTAATGAAGAGTTGTTGGTATAAATATAATCTATGTGGTTTTCAACAGCTATGGTATCCCAGGAACTTCCTCCATCTGTAGAATAAAAAAAGCGGTTATCAATGGAGAAATATAGTTGCAGTGTGTCATTAGGATCCACTTTGATGTTGTTAACAGTTTGGCTGGATTCCAATGGAGACCACATACTGTTCTTCTTGACCTCAAATCGATAGCTGGCATGATCGCCACGGTAAGTCTCTCGGATGATGTCTTGTGCTCTGGGAAGAATTCTCTGCCAGGTGGTACCCCCATCGGTTGACTTATTTAAACCAGATGATCCCAGATATATCACATTAGGGTTTGCAGGATCGAAACCAAAAGATCGACTTCCATTAGCATTGGTAATAATGGAATAAGAATTTCCGCCGTCTTCAGTAAGATAGGCACCCGTCATGTCGCAGCGGAGCATAAACTGATCTGAAGTAGAGTAAGAAAAAGTGGGTATAAAGGTGCTACCACCTCCTCCGGGTCCAATTCTGGTCCAATTAGATTTCAGTTGCTGTTCGGATGTGCCTCCAACTTCAGAAGTATCAGAACCTTGTTGGCAATTCATTACCAGCAATGAAAGAACCAGGGTAGCCCAGGGTCTCAAAAGGTAAGCATTTAGGTAATTAAATTGCCGTCAGCATCCCATTCAGCAGTGTCGTTTCTTTTATCCTGGTCTACGCAGCGGGCAATCCATTCGGGATCATAGGAAAGTCCATGTTCGTCCAGTACTTCCTGTGGTACTCCATCCCAAACATTCGGTTGGTTACCTTTGTAGCCCAGATCTTTGATGCCCATTTCAGAAGTGTAATAACCGGTAAGTGTCAGATTCCTCATTAAGGAGAAGAAAACCACCCCGTGCTTTAGATTTTCTGGTGCTTGATCGGGATAAGCAATCTCATCAATCAACTCTATCTGCTGTTGCTCGGCGCATTTGTTGAAGTCAAGGTTGAACCTTTCATTGGTTTGATTATTCAGCCACATAATACCGCCTCTTAAAGGAAGTTGGTGATTTGGCATATCCTTGGCAATAAATTCAATAAAATCAGGAACACCTGCGTCGGTAGCAGATCCCAAATCAGCTTCTGCCGGTAAGATGATATCACATAGAATGGCAACAGTGGCCAGTTCTTCTTCGGTGAAGAACTGTTCGCTCATTAGTTTTTCATCCCTTAGCTTTTCCTCGGGGGTCCGCCCATAATGCTGCACTGCTGCTGTTTGCTCTTGCTCTTGCTGAGGTTGTTCGCCAGGCGAACAACCTTTAAGCACCAGTCCACCCGCCACTGAACCTACTAAAAGGGATTTAAGGGAATCTCTTCTACGCATATCTTAAATGTTTTGCTTTTTAAGTTGATCAATAATGTATTCCGAAGTCCTCCAGGACAAAGCCATTATGGTCCAGGTTGGGTTTTTATCAGCCTGAGAGACAAAAGGACCTCCGTCTACCACGAAAAGGTTGTCTACTTCATGGGCCTGTAAGTATTTATTAACCACCGATTTGGAGGGATCGTCGCCCATTCGAGTAGTTCCTACCTCATGAATAATGCGTCCGGGAGCGGCTAATCCATAGTCCTTATCCTTACCGGGGGTATCGCCCAACACTTTGGCCCCCATAGCTTCAAAAATCTGTTCGAAAGTTTGATGCATGTGCTTGGCCTGGTCACGCTCGTAATCGGTCCATTTATAATGGAATCTCAATACCGGAATACCATATTGATCCACTTTCTCAGGATCGATTTCGCAATAGTTGGACTCTTGTGCCACGCTCTCCCCTCTTCCACTAATTCCGATCATAGCCCCATAGTATTTTTTGACATCTTCACGAAGCTTACTTCCATACCCGCCTACGGTACCACCAAATTGACTATTCAGATCGGAGGCGTTAAATCCAAAGCCGTATGAAGGCATACCCATGCCACCCCAAATCTCCAGGTGGTAACCTCTTGGGAAATCTAGTTTCTTATTGTCCAACCACCAGGGTGTGTAAACGTGCATACCTCCCACACCATCCTCATTGTAGGTTTTGCGGTTAAATAATTCCGGCACGATAGCTCCTCTACTAGCTCCGGTTGAGTCGTGAAGATATTTACCCACCATACCGCTGCCGTTGGCTAATCCATTAGAGAATCTAGAGCTCTTTGAATTCAGCAGTATTCGGGCTGAACTGCAGGCCGAAGCCGCTAACACTACAACCTTTGCTCGTATGGAGTATTCTTTACGGTCATCCTTACTAATATAACTAACTCCGGTGGCCTTACCCTCATCATTGGTCAGTACCTCCCGAACCATGGCATTGGTAAATACCTTGAGGCTGTGGCCAGCTCGCTGGGTAGGAAACACCAAGCAGGTGCCGGCTGAAAAGTCAGCGTATTGCATACAGGCTCTGCTGCATTGCCGACAATAAAAACAGGTCCCACGCTCTTGATTGATTCGCTTGGTTAATATAGACAGGCGGGAAGGTATTACCGGTATGCCCGCTTTGGTAGCACCTTTTATATAATATAGTTCATGCAACCTGGGTTTGGGAGGAGGAAGAAAATAACCATTTGGCTCATTGTCAAAATTTTCCTTGGTTCCGAAAACCCCAATCAGTTTATCTACCTTGTCGTAATAGGGAGCAACATCCTGATAGCTGATCGGCCAGTTGTCTCCCAGACCATCGATATCCCGACGTTTAAAATCCTTTGGACCAAATCGAAGGGAGATTCTTCCCCAGTGATTGGTCCTGCCACCCAGCATTCTGGACCTAAACCAGTCGAACTCTGTGCCATCCTTTCTAGTATAGGGCTCCCCATCAATTTCCCATCCCCCGTAAGCACTGTCAAAGTCACCAAAGGCCCTCATGGAATTGGCACCTCTCCTGGGAGATTCCCAAGGCCACTTAAGCTGAGTGCGATGTTCCTCGTTTTTGGGATCAAAAGTAGGACCCGCCTCTACCACTGCTACGTTCAGCCCGCTTTCTGCTAATATTTTAGAGGCCATTCCCCCACCTGCTCCGGAACCCACCACAATCACATCAAAAGTTTCCGGTGTCTCGATTATTTGCATAAGATTTGGATAAAGTAAAGGCTGAATATACTAAGATTTCAAGAGTTTTGAGTTTTGAGTTTTGAGTTTTTGGAGCAGGGAGCGGGGAAGCAGGGACGAGGGACGACGGACGAGGGACGAGGGAGGAAGGCCGAAGGCACTAGGGGACTAGGGGACCAGGGAACTACGGGACCAAGGAACTAGGGGACCAGGGGACGATGGGACTGAAGATTGAAGATTCAGGATTGAGGATTGAGGATTTGATTCGTAAATTAGATCATGCTCAAAAGATGGATCTTTCTGATAACTGGTCTTTTTGTGATGGGGTTGCCTTGCGTTTGGGGTCAAACTGCTGAAGAGATAATTGGTAGTGCTATCGAAAAGACCGGTGGAACTGCTAAATGGAAGGCTTTGAATGGTTTCAGGATCAAGGCCAAATTTGACCAGGGCGGCATAGAATTCCCTCTGGAGATTGTGCAGCTAAAGGATGGTAAACAGTATACCAAACTAAATTTTCAGGGTGTTGAAATCAAACAGGGGGTTTACGATGGCCATATTCTGTGGAGTACAGACTTTCACACCCAGGATCCGAAAAAAGCTGATTCCGAAACCATCAATAACGTAAAACTCGACGCCAATGATTTTCCCGATGACCTGATCGCATATAAGAGCAAAGGCTATAAAGTGAGTTTGGATGGTATGGAGGATTTCAGGGGAAAAACCGTATACAAAGTCAAATTGGTAAAAGAACCACTCACCATCAATGGCTCTAAAACTGATGATGTTGTCTTCTACT
>JANQPK010000063.1 GCA_028289505.1 Cyclobacteriaceae bacterium | reverse complement strand
CCTGGTCAAAATAATTGTGTCTCCATGGAGCAGGATCGTGCCATTCTCCCTGCTGAGCACCCGGTCTGAAAGGATCCTGTTCGAAGGCCGTTCCTCCAGGTGATAAACCCAAATGAAAGAACCGTGCTTCAGGGTCTATTTCGACGAACTTCATTCGCCAAGGTTCTTCCTCACGAAGTTTTTCATGATAACGATGTTGCGCGGCCATACGTTCTTCCAGCGGAGGCAGACTGCTTGGAGGAACCCGAAAGGCGATGTATTTCCATCCATCTTCTGTCACCACGCAGCGCGTGTACCCTATTTCAGAATAAATAGAATTGCGCCATTCCACCACCTCTCTAGTGAACAGGGGAACCAGACTCCTACCATCAATCTTCATGTCTGTTGGTGTCTCTGCACCACTCAATTCCAGAATGGTAGGCATGAAGTCTACGTTCTGTATCAAGCGTTCCTCTGAAGCTGGTTTAATGATACCTGGCCAATAGGCGATGGTAGGTGAAAGTATACCTCCTTGGTAGCAAGTCCCCTTTCCACCATGATCCATCCCGTTGTCATTAAAATACAGCACCAGCGTGTTTTCTGCAATACCGAGCGCTTCCAGTTTCTGAATGAGCGCTCCGATGCCATCGTCAAGCCAGGTTGCCTCAATTGCTCTTCCGGTTACTCCTGCTTTGTCGGTTCGCTGCAGCACCGACCTTCGCGATGGTTGGATACCGGTTATGGGTTCCTCCATCAGGCCTGCTGGACCTATCCGTGGATTGGCGTCAAACGATTTGTAGACTTCTGGATAATGAAGCAGTGTAGTTGAGAAATACAAGAAAAAGGGATGATCTTGATTGTTCTCAATGAACTCCAGTCCTGCCTGGGTCATCGCTTCCATGTTATGAACATCTAACCCCGCGTTAATCAGGCTTCTATCGCCGTCCAGATTAGCACGGTAGACGGCTGCAGCATAGTCCCAGCCATACTTGTCCCGGAGCGCCTGACAGTAATTTTCCTGATTCTCCCGCAGTATCCTGGCCACTTCAGGATTTGTAGGGTCACTGCCTGGGGGAACCGATTGAAACCGGTCTGAAATACCTCCCAGGTGCCATTTTCCAACCATACCGGTTTTGTAGCCCACTTGTTGTAGTAGGTGTGGGAGGGTGATCTGGTTCGAGTCCAGGTTGATGTTCCAGGTCACACGTGTCTGGCCTTCGGGTGTAATACTTTTTATGAAATTGGGAGTCTGGCAACGACTGGCGTATTGTCCGGTCAGGCATGAGTAACGACTCGGTGTGCAAACACTGGCCGCCACGTAGCATTGAGAGAAGTAAATGCCCTCCCGGGCTATTCGATCGATATTTGGGGTAAGTGCTTTATTTTCAATAAAACCAAAACTCTCTCGATGCTGGTCATCGGTGATGATAAAAATGACATTCGGTTTTTCTGGGAGATCTACTGCCTGGCCTGGAGATACGAAGGGGATTAATGGTAAAGCCAACCCTAAAAGGGTGTTAAATACTGAGGAAATCCTGAGGTTTAGGAGTTGGAGCATGTAGATCAAAAATAACCGAATTTCTAATCTTCCGATAACTGTTTCCTAATATTAAAGATCGAATGTTCGCTTTTGGTATAAGCCTGCTTATTTACTTTGCCGATATTGGCAAATATTAATCGTGTAAAAATAACTAGTGGGCAACAATGGCTATACGTAATTGCTATATATCACTTACTTTTGAAAGTGCATAGGAATCTCCAACAAGGTGTTTTTTGTTTACGTGGCAGGTCAACCAAAATATCCGAGATCAATAAGCTCTTAGCTTCACCTGGCTGATACGGTCTTTAATAGATATTTTAAGAGAAGATAATTATCCAATAATTGAAAGAATTATCATTCAAAAAAGGTGAAATCATTCAGCGAAGTGGTGAATATAACACCAGGGTTTATCATGTTAAGCAGGGACTGCTTCGCAGCTATGCCATAGACCAAAATGGTAAAGAAAATGTGTTTATATTCGCGCCTGAAGGCTGGGTTATGGCAGATACATGTGGACCTGAATCCAAATCGGATCTTTATATAGATGCCCTGGAAGATTCAATCGTGATTGTTTTACCAAAGGACCTCGAGAGAGAAAAACAAAATGTTGCTGCGCTAACTAAAAGATTGCATGCTTTACAGAATCGTGTGATGATGCTTATCAGCACCAACGCCATTGAACGTTATGATTACTTTATTAGAGCATATCCTAATTTAGCTCAGCGTGTTCCTCAACACATGATTGCCTCGTTCATCGGAGTTAATCCAGAAACCTTAAGTGCTGCCAAATCAAAACGCAGAAAGAAGAAGTAAGCTTTCATTTCTTATGAAATCATAATGCGTATTTGTTTTGTGCTGATGACTTTTGAGTAAAGTTAAACTTTACAAAACTTTCATTGCATTATGAATTATCCCAGTCTTTTTTTCAAAGTCTCAACCATCCTATGGATAGTATGGGGAGCGGTCCATATTTTTGCCGGTATCATGACCGATAGCTTTATCTTAAGTGGAGACATTGCAGGGGCCGTAGGGGGTATAGCAGATGCAGTTGATCCAAATACCTTACAAGCAGATTATCCCAAGGCAGCTGGAGCAATAATTGGGCAACACGGATTCAACCTGCTATGGATCGGTCTCACTACCCTAATCTGTGCTTTTTGGATTTGGAAAGGAAATGGAAAGGCCATTTTCCTGGCTGCTATCACTGGTGGATTAGCTGACCTGGGCTACTTTCTTTTCATGGACCTGAGTGGGTTTGTAAACTTCGTGCCTGGAACAGTAATGACCCTGGTTTCATCAGCTGCAATTATCTTGAGCTTTATTGCTTATTTTAAATCCAGTAAGCAGGCAATTGTTGCTTAAGTATAAATTTGATTGAATTTGAGTATTCAAAAAGGGGGCCATTTTTATCTTTCCCAAGCCGAGTTAGCTTAGCCACACCTATTCGTTTCCTTTAAAAATTTCCTATTATAGCATTCAGTAAAACTGAATTTCTATTAGTATGGGTGATTTTGGTGGTTCCGTGTGGTCTGTGGCCACTTTGTTATTTTTCCTGATGGATCCTTTGGGGAATATTCCCTTGTTATTGGCGGTGTTACAGGATATTCCGCCAAAACGTCAGCGCATCATTATAGTGCGGGAGCTTCTGATTGCCTTGGTAATACTGCTTATCTTCCTTTTTGGAGGTAAGGCCTTATTAAACTTTTTACATCTGGATCAGGAAGCCGTTACTATTTCTGGTGGCATCATCTTACTGATCATAGGTCTAAGACTTATTTTCCCCAGACCAGAAGGGGTGTTGGGACATCAACCTGGGGGAGAACCATTTCTAGTACCAATTGCCATTCCCATGATCGCTGGACCTTCGGTGATGGCCATGTTGATTCTGCTGACTCAGAGCGGTCCCCAGCCGGTAACCAAATGGTTGGGTCCATTATTTTTAGCCTGGGGCTTTGCAGCAGTAATCATGCTGGCGGCGCCACTGCTGCTAAAGGTATTGAAAGAGAAGGGACTTAAAGCATTGGAGCGGCTGATGGGTATGATTCTGGTGATGATGGCGGTTCAGATGCTGATAAACGGGTTTAAGGCGGTGCTATAGGTTGAGCCCCTTTTATTCGGATTTATCTAATACAAAATAGTCCCTCATAGAACCGTTCAGGTCGTACATTTTAAGAATAAACTGGTCGCCCATAATATTGATAGTGCAATAGTGATGATTGGGATAAGTTTTTTGGCTGAACCAGGCTTTGGTGGGTGCAAAATCCTCAAGGTTTCCACCTGCACCCCCGGCCTGAATATACCAGACCCCACGCTGCTTATTGATGGTATTGTTAGATATCGGACCCATACGGCTGTAGGAATGTAAATGGCCAAAGAAGACCACATCCACCTGTTGAGATTCAAAAACAGGCAATAACTGTTGAACATGTCTGTCTCCCTGTTCGGAGGGACCTTCGTATGAATTGCCGTAGTCATTCTCATCGGTGGAGTAGGGAGCATGGTGCAATGCCACAAACTTCCAAACAGCTGTGCTCTTGGTAAGTGCGCTGTCCAACCACGCATATTGTCGACCCCCTGGCGCGAACTCATTAGCACGCAAATTTGAATTGAGCATAAAGAATTCGCTGTTGCCGAACTTAAATGAGTAGAAGGATTCATCCTCCGGAAGTTTATGATACTTCTTGTACCAATATAGATCCCCTTCACCATTTCCTGCCACCGGAAATACGGGAATTCGCTGATGCAGGGGACCCATACCCTCAAAGTACTCGTAGTTCCATTGCCATTTCGATTGGCTCATCCCCCCGTCAGTTAAATCTCCCAAATGCAGCACAAAATCAGGTCTTTCCTGCCATATCATCTGGGAAATTTGATTATTGATATGGGGCCGGGTCTCTGTGTCCCCGATTAAGGCAAACAAGTAGGGGTTAACCTCAACCACGGCGGTTTGAAATGTAAGGATTCCGGATTCCATTTTTTGCCCATCATATGAATCAAGTTCAACATTATAATAATAGGTGGTCTGTGGCTCTAGACCATCTATGGTGGCTTCGTAAATGTAGGAACCATTTTCTGCTTCACCCTTTAAATACGCATTATCGAAAGTGACTTGTTTTTCCAGATTACTGTCTTTCCCAAAACGAATTAGGCCTGTAGCAGCTAAATTGGTTTCCCAGATTAAATTGATGCTGTTCTCAGTTGCAAAATGTAAATATGGTCCTGCGGTAAAATGAAATTGCTCTTCATGCCTGATTCCTTTTTCTATGAACTTCTGCATCTCTAGAGACAACTTCTTGATGGCTGCTGGCTCCAGAATAGTGTCATATACCGCAACTTTTTTCAGTAGATTTTCAATTTTAAAGAATGGCTCCTGTTCAAAATAACCGGCAAGGGAAAGTTGAAGATTTTGCACATCACCTAGGGTAATCTGACAAGTCCCAATTATTTGACCGTTTTGGTAGCAGGTTAGCCTGGATCCTTCAAAAGCCAATACCAGGTGGCTCCAATACTTTTGAAATAATGGTTGATCCATCTCAAATACTGCCGTTTTATCACCAGCCTGAACAGCAAGTTGTTTTTGACCTTTTTCGCTTTCCGCCAGATAACTTAGAATAATTCCTGACTCCCTGTTTGCACTGCTACCCAATATCAGGTCGAGGGTCAGCGGCTTGTTTACATGATGAACCATCCAGAATTCCAAAGTGAAACTACTAAGTAATGGGGTTTCTAGCACATCGAGTAATAAATCAGAAGCTGGCCTATTTGTACGCAGTCCGTATTGTCGATGGAATGCAAATTGCTGGAATTTTGATGCTGGTTTCTGGATAGGATTTCCAGCTATTTGTGCAGCATTCCCTGGCAACGAATAATTAGCCCATAGATAAAAATACTGGTTTGGTTCTGGAACTTCCTGACCATGTGAGCTGAAGCTTAGTATTGAAGCCAAAATCAACAGCAAGATGTGGGAAATAGTCATGGGTAAGGCTGATTTTTAACGAAGGATCTTGTACAGGAATATACAAAACCAGAGTTCCCATCAAATTACTACTGTATTGCCTTTTGATTAACAATTTATACATGATGTCAAAACTGACAGTCTATGTAATAAAGTTGACTTGCACCTAGATGTGCATATTAGTGCGCGAGCGAATAACCAATGCTTAAATAATGGTCTAAAATGCAAGCAATTGGGCATGGCATGTTTATTACCTATCGCCTATTTTTTTCTTCAGGAATGGTTACAACAATATGAATATCGAACGGGATTATCTTGGTGGATTTTTGGGGTGGCAGGAATGTCAGCTATTATTCTTACCCTGTTCACCGTGAGCTTTCAGACCTTTAAAGCGGCATTGACCAATCCTGCTAAGCGCTTAAGATCAGAATAGATGAATGTTATATCCAACACTAATAAGTACTGGCCAAGGTTCAATGATGTCGTAATAGTAATTTTTGAGGTTGTCTAAGTCACGATCATAACTTGAGGAACGAAATGGCAATACCAGCCCCAGGTCCCAGTAATTACCTTCACGACCCAGGGAGTTAATCTGTACTCCAACGCCTAAACTTGGTCCATAGTAGCTTTGGTTGGCATCAGAATCTCCCTCAATTCGGATAGAAGCATTGGTGCCATACATGCCAACCAGGTAAAATTCAGTTTGGCGATTGCTTGGTATAACAAATCGCATGCCCAGATTATAGCCGACATCTGCGAGGTTATAACCGACTCCACCGAATAACGTGGTGTGAGCCATGAGATTATAATTCATTCTGGCGCCAATTCCTCCATAAGGTATTCCTAACCCGATACCTATTGCCCCGTGACCTCGCTCCGAACTGAGGTTTTGTGCCACCGCATCGACAGTTAACAAGACAAATACAGCTCCCACTAATGTATTGATCACCCAGTTTTTCATAGTTTCAGAAATTTAAATCAACAGTTGGTTTAGTTGTGATACATTTCTGGGCTAAGCAGCTTCAGCTTGCCTTTATCTTTGTCCAGCTGATATCTCTTCATACCGTTATCCACAAAGAACTCAAGTTTTGGTTCCTCATGTTCAAAAGCACCGACTTTTAATGGAATAGGTTGGTTCCTGGACAAGAATTTGTGAAATTTTTTGAGGGCTTTCTGGTCACCTCTTTCAATGGGATATAGCTTGACAGCAGCCTTTACCATTCCCATAGTAGGACGGACTTCAATGAGGTAA
>JANQPK010000059.1 GCA_028289505.1 Cyclobacteriaceae bacterium | reverse complement strand
AAAGATGGCTACGCAACAATTGAGTGGGCTGCAGTTCAGCCCTGGTCCAATGGGAAAGTAGGTACCCAGGGTGGAAGTTACCTGGGCCACAACCAATGGGCGGCCGCCAGCCAAAAGCCACCTCATCTGGTCGCGATATTTCCGATATTGGCTAGCACCAATATCTACGATAACTGGTGGGGTATGGGTGGCGCATTCCGATTAAGCTTTAACTATGGTTGGGGAGTGGTGCGAATGCCTAACAAGATTATGCTGCCTCAATTTTGGCACACGGCTGACTTTATGCCGGAAAACAAAAAGTATGGGAATGTTTTAATGCATCTACCCCTAAAAACCGGGGATCTTGAAAGTGCCGGTCATGAGGTTCCCCATTATCGCGATTGGATTAAGCATCAGAGCTATGATAAGTATTGGAAAGATATCAGCGACGAAGAGCGTTTTGACCAGATCACGGTACCTGCCCACACCCTGGGTGGCTGGTTCGACATATTTGTGGTAGGCACCATAGATGGATATGTAGGCATGAAGAAACATGGTGCTACTCAGGCAGCGCGAGATGGCGCACGTATGATCATTGGTCCCTGGGGGCATGGATCCTCTCAGACCTTTGGCGGAGTAGATTTTACACCAGATGCAGAGAGGGATTATTTTGAGCTACAATTGAGATTCTACGATTACCACCTGAAGGGAATAGACAACGGATTATATGATGAAAAACCAGTAGAGCTATTCTACATGGGTGTAAATAAGTGGAGGAGTGAGGATGACTGGCCAATTCCGGGAACTAGTTATAGGGAATTGTACCTCACTTCTGAAGGCTCGGCCAATTCAGTTCGGGGTGATGGTAAACTTACCTTCGAAAAACCCAATTCCTCCAAAAAGGATCAGTATCGCTACGATCCGGATAATCCCGTTCCAACTGTGGGTGGCAATAACTGTTGTGGTACTCCTACTTTATCAGGACCAAGAGATCAGAGACCACTGGAACGGCGGCAAGATGTTCTGGTATACACAGGTGAATATCTTAAGGAATCAGTCACCATCGCAGGACCCATCAAAGTAGTACTGAATGCCGAAACCGACGGCAAGGATACCGATTGGATGATCAAGCTGGTTGATGTTTACCCAGACGGATATGCTATGCCAATTTCGGAAGGTATTTTAAGGGCCCGTTTCAAAGACGGATTGGACAAAATGAAACTGTTAAAACCGGGGGAAATGTACCAATATGAGATTGAGATGACCGGAACCGCCAACGTTTTTTTGCCCGGTCACCGAATCCGGGTGGACATTACTTCCAGTAACTTCCCCCAGTTTGATCGAAATCCCAATACTGGTGATGATTTAGGCAGTAGTGCTGAGATTAGAGTGGCCACTCAGACCATTCATCATGGAGGTGCAACATCCAGTTATATAGTGCTTCCGGTAGTCAATGGATTTGACGAGTAGCATCTGAAGCAAAGCAATGATTATTGTGCATATTCACTGAGCACCTGCCTGACCCTTCGGGCAACGGCAAACTCTTGGCCTGGCTCCATCATCCAGGTAGCAATTTGAAGTGTCTCGTCGGTGGGCCAGGTTAGAATTGATGGATGTCCCAGGCGTAACTGTTCACGGATTTCGGTGGGTGTAGCCTTAATAAGCGCAGGATCCCAATCAATGCGCAGTGTGGGAACCTCATTAGCAATTTCCGGAAGGAATACCTCGGTGGTTACCCCTTTGACTTCGCTGGCAGCCTCACCGATATAAGCAATCTGGTCTTCCCACATTTTCCACTCTTTTTGGTGATCCCGGCTCAGGTACAATTCAAGTGCTACCAGCATACCTAGGATTTCCTCCTTATTAACCTTCAAGGCCCGACCGATGTTGGTTCGGGGAGGGGTGTGTAACTTAGCGGCTTCGATATATTTCTTTTTACCGATCAGCAGCCCAGCACTCTGTGGCCCCCTTAAACCTTTGCCACCGGAAAAAGTCACCATATCAAATCCCATTCTAGTAAACTTAAATAGGTTATCGACTGGAGGAATGTCGGAGGCGCAGTCGTTTAGAGTAGGGATGTTGTATTTTTGACCCAGAGTAGCCCATTCCTGATGGTTAATCTCCCCTTTTTGGTTGTGCTTGTTTAAAAACCACATCATACAGGACTTCTCATTGACTGCTTTTTTAACATCGCTCTTATTCCTTACTGTTACTAGTTTAGCCCCTACGTTGGTCAGGGCTCTTTCATATCCCCCCACATGCGATTCCTGTAAGATGACCTCATTTTTTAATCCGGTGGTATCGGGTAATAGATCGACAATCTGCTTGTCCATGCCAGAAATGGTTCCAGCCACTGCGATAGTCATGGCCCCGAAGCACCCTGAGCTAACCACTGCAGCTTCACAGTCCAGTAACTGTGAGATTCTCTCGCCCACACGATCTTGTAGTTCATCTAAATCTACGTACTGACGACCGCTAACTTTAATAGTATCCAGCACCTCCTCGGGCATCAGGCAGCCAGTCATGGAGGTAAATGGGCCCGCACAATTTATAAATGTTCGTAAACCCAATTCTTTAAATAGATCTCTTTTGCCGACCGTCGACAAGTATTCACCGTGAGATTCGGCCAGTAGGGGAGTGGTAAATGTACCCAAAAGGGGAACAGCCGATAGCTTCTTCAATAAACTTCTACGGTTGATCATAATGTTTTACTGCCAAAGTACAACATGTAACTTTAGATTAAGATACAGGCTTTTGAGATCAAAACATCATTCTTAATTGGATTTGCATTACTTCAATTAGGTTCCAGGTGTCAGGAGCTGCTTGACCAAATCGGGTTACCATATGCTGCTTTAAGTATTTGGCTAACTAATATGGTTTGTTATCTTGTATAACCGGCTTAAAGACAATTCGTAATTCATAATTTCTAATTGATC
>JANQPK010000388.1 GCA_028289505.1 Cyclobacteriaceae bacterium | reverse complement strand
TGATTCAAGGCTTCTACCCAGTTTTGATAAGTAAACGGCCCCTCCACTTGCGCATAGGTTCGGTTGGCCCCCACGGTGACAAAATTTCCCATTTTATCTGTTCCTGCGGTAATTGGGATTTTGAAACCACAGTTTAACAGACGATACCACAATTTCAGACCGGAATTGATTCTGACTTCAGGTACTACCCGAGAAACGAAAATGGGTTGGTAAAAAGGGTCAATGGTACACAGTATTTCAACCGCATCCACTTTTTTCATTACTACCGCCAACGGACCTTCTAACCCGGGCCAGGCCGCAAAATGTGCCCAGGAAACATGACCAGATTGTTTATGTGCCTGGTCCATGGCCTCCATGTTAAGCGGATATTGATGTTGGCGCTGTACCTTTGAGGGCTCGATCAAGTGCTGTGTCAGATTGAGCAGATTAATATGACCCAAACTATTTTCTCGGTATTCCTGTCCATAAAAGATCAGATGCTCGGATTCAGATTCGGGGACGATTTCACCGGTGAACTTATCATGGTCCAGGGTGAAGTCTGAGATAAGTAAATTACATACATTGAGATCTTCCGCTTTCATTTCCAGCAAAGCAGACTCTACATTGATATGGTGTACATGAACATCTCCACTGTACCAGGATATATCTGGTAAGTTTTCAAAAGCAGGAAGCAAGAAAATAGTTGGAACTTCCTCAGAATTCCCATCAAAACGTAGGGTGTCATCATAAATTTTATAATTAAACCCCTTAACCACCTCAACTCGCAGAAGCTGCTCTGAGGTTTGCAATTGGAACATTCCATTCACGTAAGCAAACCTCCTTTGCTCATCCAGCAATACATCGGTTTCAACTGGTTCCTGATCCATTGAGGTTGTCATCGCAAAATCAGTTTCATGCCCCACTGGTGCCAGGTAGTTGCCTTCCATATCGGTGACTCTCACCCTGGCAGCTGTAGGTGTTCCATATTCGTCTACAATATTGATTTGAATGGTGTCAGTAGGTTTATAAGGTGGAGCGCCCTGTGCAGCCAGCAATATATAGCCCATCAGAATCCAAATCACATTGGGTTTATTTATCATAAATACGAAGTATCAGTTCCACCGCTTTACTGGCTTCTTCGCCATCTATGGCAAATGGGGTATCAGTTTCAATGGCCTTAAGAAAAGCGGCTATATTCTTAGTATGGTTTTCATAAGGTATAGCAGCAGGGTCAGAAACTCCTCCTCCTCCATGAATATCACCAAATTGCTCCCGAATCTTTTGGTCTTGGTCATGCTCTTCACGAAACGTCCATACCTTAAAGCTGTCCTCCTCCTGGATCACCGTTCCATTAGTACCGGTAATTTGTAACCTTCTGAATTGCCCCGGATAAGAAGCCGTAGTACCATAGATGGTACCCATAGCCTTATTCTGAAATCGTAAGATCGCGACTGCGGTATCCTCTGCTTCAATATCGTGCTCCAGGTGATCGGCAAATCCTTTTACCTGGGTAACCGGACCCATTAAAGCTAACAGGTAATCCACCATATGAATGGATTGATTCATTAGAGCACCTCCACCATCCAATTTCCAGGTACCATGCCAGCTGTCCTGGTAGTATTCCCTATTTCTCCACCAAGGCACCTCTATCCCAGCAAAAGTGATTTTACCAAACCTTCCCTGGTTTATGGCATTCTTAAGCACTTGAAAACTCTGGTTATAACGGTAGGGAAAAATACCACCCAAGTAGGTACCAGCGTTCCGGTGGGCGGCAATCATTTGATTAATGCGCTCCAAGGTGACCTCCATGGGCTTCTCACATATTACATGCTTGTTGTAACTGGCCGCTAATGTTGCAGGCTCCAGGTGGAAACCGCTGGGTGTGGCTATAGCAATAACATTAGTGAGTTCACTGGTGATTAATTCCTGATAGTCATTAAAAGTCGACGCTCCATATTTTTGAGCCAGCTGGGTGGCTCTGCCTGAGCCACCATCACAAAAACCAACTACTTGGGCATTTGGGATATCACCAATAGCCTTAGCGTGAAAATCAGCGATTAATCCTGCTCCTATAATTCCAAAATTCCACATATCTATAGCACTAGTTTAAGAGTTCAGCTACTGCAAAGTAACTGGTAATCAGACCAAATAGTAGCACGCAAAAAATCCCGATATTCATTCTGCTTGATGCTACGTGTTCTCGCATCAGTTCTTTTTTATTAATCAGGTAAAGAATAGGAACAGTCACTGCCGGCAAGATGAAGGCCTGAAATGCCTGTGAGAAGATCATCATAGCAGGTGGGCGTTGATCGATAAACTGAAGTCCTAACCCAAAGCATAAACCTGCAATCCCTAATATGCGAAACATAGGTGATTTAATATCCCGAGGTCTGTTCGCGTAATCAGCAATCAGCCAGGGAGCAATTAATACAATGGGAAATACCGTGGAAAGTGCAGCACCACTAATTCCTGCAATCAAGATGAATGCTGCTACTTTGCCTCCTATTGGCTCAAAAAGTTGTATTAACTCCAGGGTATCGGTTACATGTAAATTCATAAGATGCAGTGTTCCGGCCGCTACAGCCATTATCATAGCGCTCAAAAACAGCATCATGGCGGCAGATACCATGGCATCTTTTTTCTCAGCTTGAAGGTGATCAATATTCCAACCTTTTTCCGCAACCACAATGCTGCGCACCACAAATACTGCAGCCGAACAGGTAGTGCCCACCATGGCTGCTATTAATCCTAGTGCACCTTTTTGCTGTGGAATTTGCGGTACCATACCCAGGACTACTTCTTTAAAATCAGGTTTTACTGCAAAAAACACATAGATAAAACAGAATGCCATCAGCAGTACCAATACGGTTAACAGCTTTTCAAATACCTGGTACCTGCCCCTCCATAGAAGCAGTGTCAGCAACACAATCAACACTAAGGTAATGGCCAGTGTGCTTACCATGATCCCACCGCTAAGCATGCGAATGGCCTCCTGCAATAAATCCGCCACAATACCCATGATGCCCATCAAGGCCAGCAGTTCACCGATGATCAACGCGATCATGATGTAGATCGCCAGTCCTCTTCCTATGCGTGGAAAATGATTTTTAATATTGTTTAAGGCTGTGTTACCAGTGACTAATGTTACCTGACCGTAAGCCACCATCAATATATAGGTGAAAATACAAGACAACAACAAAGTCCAAAACAGTGACATGCCATAGTCAGCTCCCGCCTTGGCCATGGTAATGATGCTGCCAGTGCCAATGTTGTAGGCGATCAGAAATAACCCCGGACCTACCGCGGCTAGCGCTAACATTAACTTGCCAAATCTTCCCTTTGCCATAGGTTACATCACTTTTCAAGCATTGAGGAAGACGCAAGATCCAAGAAGAAATAGGTGCTGGCATGCTTTTGTAAAACTGAAGCCGGTACTTCTGGTGTAACCTCACCTTGTAAAGAATTCAATACCGCCAATGATTTTCTTTGGTCAGGTACCGAGCAAATAATATGATGAGACAGCATAATCTGGTTTATGGACATACTAATGGCCTGCTTGGGAACAGACTCGAGGCTTTGGAACCAACCTTCATTCAGCTGTTGGCGACGGCAGTCTTCGTCCAAATCTACCGTGATAAATGGTTTCTTGGTATGCAAATCCGCGGGGGGATCATTAAAGGCCAAATGTCCGTTTTCGCCAATACCCACAAAAGACACGTCAATTGGGGATTGTGTAATCAGATGGTTCAGTCGGTGGCATTCAATTTCAACATCATTTTCACCGTTAATGTAAATAAACTGTGAGGGATGTACCTTATCAACAAATCTTTCTTTAAGGTATTTCCTGAATGAGGCCGGATGCTCTTTGGACAAATCAATGTACTCATCCAGATGGAAGGCAGTAACCTTAGACCAGTCTATATCGGCTTGAACCAAGGCCGCCAACACTTCAAATTGTGAGGCGCCGGTTGCCACTACTATATTCGCCTTCCCTTTACGATTTATGGCTTCATTTATGAATTCAGCTCCTTTTTGAGCCGCCTGCTGCCCTAGCTCTGATTTGGTTTGTGAGATAATAACGTTCATTGTAAAACTGATAAACTTTAGTGGTCAAGGTCAATTTGACTTACAAAATCATTTATAATTTGTTGGTTTGAATGTAACACCGCCCCATAGCACCCATCAGTTTGACTACTTTGACACCAACTGATTTCAGATGGTCCGGATAGCCACGCTGTTTTTTTCAATTGCGTTTCAAATGCCTCTTTCAAATAAGGGATAAAGGGCTCCAGCACACTACCCTCGATGACAACACGATTGGGGTCAAAAATATTGGATACCATGGTTGCGGTATAAACCAATGGATCCAAAATATAGTCTTGGGCTACCCTTTGTTTAATATGCTCTTCAGATATATCTGCTAATGAGTCAAGCTCCAGCTCAAAGCGATGTTTAATGTATTTCAAAATCCTTTGCTTACTGAGAACAGCTTCCAGACAGTTCCTTTTCTGGTACAGATAATCAATCTTGCCCTCCCAATGTGGATATGGTATTTGACCGATCTCACCAGCAAATCCACGGTGACCATAAAGGATACCCCCCATATTGGCTGACATGGCCATACCCTGGCCTACATGAATAAAAACATAATCTCGATGCTTAATCTCATCCATAGGTATCACCGAGTAAGCTTGAGCATGGATATTGTGTTGTAAATAAAATATTTTAGGTAAAGAGCCTCTCCCTGCAATGGGCAGAAACTCCACATCTCTGATTCCGGGAACACGCTCACAATATTGCCAAATACAATTTTTGACATCAACAGCACCTGGTATTGAAAATGAAATGCAAAAGATACTCTTTGGGTCAAGGTCGAATTTTGAGTAACACTTTTCAAAAGCCCTGCTAATGTTTTGTTCGATGTTACCGGTAGTCACGGCGTTTTCTAGCTCCACAGTACAAGAGCCCAACCTTTCTCCCCCCAAAGTGGTCAGGCAGCAATCAATCTGACGAGCTTCTATTTCCATCCCCATCAACAGGTGATTTAATCGGTTAAAATGAAAATACCTGGCTTTCCTACCCTTTCCGACCTTATTGTCAATAATGACCTCCTGGTTGACCACCACTTCCTGCGCCAAAAGGTTATTAATCACCGGTGAACAAGACCCCCACGATAACCCGGAATGATCTTGGATACCCCTCTTGCTATTGACACCAGCCTTGATCGCTTCGATTACCTTCAGGTATGTTCTATGTCTCATCTCACGATGAGACCTAAAATTCTTAGTAGACATCTTTTTGGCTGATAATCAGTGCTTATGATCCACACTGACAATATCCAAAATACATCAAATCTTGATATTTTGAAAAAAATAGCAGTATTTAACCCCTTCATTTTGGTTGTTTTCTGATATGATCACACCAATCGCTTAAGCTAGTTAAATGGAACAAACCGCCATTCTAGGCATTGACCTGGGCGGCACCAAAATTTCCGGTGCCATTTTCAATTCATCGGGAATAAGACTTTCAAAGGAGAAGATCCTGATCCATCAGCGCCAGGGAGAGCAGGTGGCTGGTCTAATAGTAAACCTAATCTCAGTGCTACAAGAAAGATGCAAAGATCTAGGACTTATGTTAACCGGGATTGGAATAGCAGTACCGGGAATTTACTACCAGCAAACCGGAACGGTTTGGGCTCCGAATATCCCTGGATGGGAGTCTTTTGCACTTTTCCAGCACCTTAGAGAGAATATGGACCCAGAGATTAAGGTGGCAATAGATAATGACAGGGCATGCTATATTCTAGGTGAAACTTGGAAAGGAGCTGCTGTTGGTTGTAAACATGCCATTTTCATGGCGGTAGGAACCGGAATTGGCGCTGGAATTTTGGTCAACGGTTCAATTCTTAGAGGCCAATCCGACATTGCAGGTGCAATTGGCTGGATGGCACTGACAGATCATTTTATGCCCCCCTATAACCACCACGGTTGTTTTGAGCACCATGCATCAGGTAATGGAATTGCCTGGGTTGCAAATGAGCATACCAAGCAAAAGCTTACAGCTGAGGAAGTATTTGAACTGCACGCACAGGGTGACCCTATGGCAGTTTCGGTGATTGAGCAAGCTATCATTTATTGGGGCAAGGCAACTGCGAATCTGGTCAGTTTATTCAATCCGGAGATAATTATATTCGGGGGTGGGGTTTTTGGCCCGGCTCTGGAGTTTTTACCTGAAATTTATCAGGAAGCTACTCGATGGGCGCAACCTGTTAGCATTAAAGAGGTACAATTCCTTAAATCCTCTCTAGGAAGTGAAGCGGGGCTCTATGGGGCTGCTTCTCTGGTAAAGGATTATACAAACAGATGACTTTAAAACAGGATTATTCCTTTCGCAAAGTATTTGCTTCAGCCTGCTTAGGTATGCTGATGTTTGGAATGGTGATTATTATTCTGGGATCTATTCTTCCTTCGCTGGTAGATAAATTTGAATTAGACGAGGTTGGCGCGGGAATTCTTACCTCATTACTTCCCTTGGGAATCCTGATCGGATCCTTATTGTTTGGCCCTCTGGTGGACCGCCATTCCTATAAATATTTATTGGTGGTAAGTAGTTTAATCATCATAGGCGGAATGGAGGGGATTGCTTTTACCGATAATCTTTTTTTCCTACAAGGTTCAATTTTGTTTATTGGCGTAGGTGGAGGGGCCATCAATGGAGGTACCAACGCATTAGTTGCCGATATTAGTGGAAGCAATGGAAGCAATCGGAGTGCTAATCTGAGTTTCCTAGGGGTTTTTTTTGGTATTGGTGCCTTGGGTATGCCTTTACTATTGGGCTTTTTATCAGAATACTTTAGCTATTTTGAAATTATTGCTGCAATTGGGCTGGTGTTGATATTGCCAACTATTCTTTTTATGGTCATTCGTTTCCCCGAGCCAAAACAAGGCCACGGGGCACCCTTGAGCGAGAGCGTGAAATTGGTTAGAGATCCAAGTCTATTATTGCTTGGATTGATTTTATTTTTCCAAAGCGGGGTTGAAGGTATCATCAGTAATTGGTCCACTCTTTTTCTGGTAACAGAAAGTGGATTTATTCATGGTAATGCTTTGTTTGCACTCAGTGTATTTGTCATAAGCCTTACCGCGGCCAGGTTAGTACTAACCTTTATCCTTAATCGAGCCAGATCATATAAAGTGCTGCTAATTTCGGTGGTAGTGACATTTTCAGGTATTTTTTGCCTTATGTTTTCATTCCCTCATCACGAATTAGTAGCATTAGCCATGCTAGGGATTGGTTTGGCGGCAGGATTTCCCCTGGTACTAAGCTACGTAGGTACCCTCTACCCAGATCTATCAGGAACCGCCTTCAGTCTGGTGCTGGTTATTGGATTGGCAGGAAATATTCTACTCAATTTTATTATGGGTTTAATCTCTAGTTCCCTGGGAATTAAAATATATCCTCTTTTACTTATGTTGTGTGCTATTTGTATGGCTATAGTTTTAATAGTTACACTAAAACGAATTTCAAAAAACATTTATATCTAAGTATGGACTTACCACTTGCTAAACAATGGTTAGACAATACGCGGTCAGTATTGGACGCTATTGAAAACACTCAAATGGCTGCTATTCAACAGGCAGCAGAAATCATGGCGGATAGCATCGAGTGTGGACGGTGGGTTCACACTTTCGGATGCGGTCATTCAACCTTGCCGGTAGAGGAAATGTACCCCAGAATTGGCGGCTTCGTGGGATTTCATCCCATGATTGAGCTTCCTTTGTCTTTCTTTACCCATATCGTTGGCGATATGGGCGTACATCAGTTTATTTTCTTAGAACGAGTTGAAGGCTATGGAAATCAAATTATGAAAGGCTATAATTTTGATCCCAAGGATACTGTTTGGATCTTTTCTCACACAGGAATAAATAATGTCAACATTGATGTGGCGCTAGAATCAAAAAAGCTTGGTATGAAAGTGGTGGCATTTGGATCCGCCGCCGAATCGGAGGGTAAAACTTCTAGACATTCGTGTGGTAAAACTATTTTTGAAATTGCGGATGTGGTAGTAGATTCCTGTGTACCCATTCAAGATGCTTCGGTACCACTTAAAAACCACCAGGATAAGATCGGACCGGTATCTACTATGGGATTTATCGCGGCCACCTGGATGACCATTGTCACCGTAGCCCAAATACTGGCTGACAGAGGAGTGAAGCTGCATATCCACCCTTCTCATAATGTCCCTGGTGATACTACTGCACACCAAAGACTGGATGCGGCCTTGAAGGAGTACAAGGATCGTATTGCTGGTGTTTGATTGGTTTACCATATGAAAATATCAGGATCGAAATTGCTGATTTTATTATTCACAGGAATAATTCTAGCTGGCTTTACCAACTCATCGGAAGAGATTTATATCCGACATAACCTGGTGGGTTATCTGCCATTAGACCATAAGGTAGCACTGGCTTTTTCAAATGGCACCATTTCCGGCCAGTTCGAACTGATTGATTCAGAATCTGGAAATACTGTTTACACTGCCAAAATCAGGAAGTCGAAGGCGCCTACCTGGAAAAAATTCCGAAACTATACTGAACTGGATTTCAGCGAGTTCAGTGAGCCCGGTCAATATGTTATCAGGTTAAAATCCAGTGGGGTTACCTCAGAGAGCTTTACCATTGGAAATAAAGCCTTTTCCACATACCATGAGGATCTTCTGGGATTTATGCGGCAACAGCGATGTGGCTATAATCCCTTTTTGGGAGAAGTTTGTCATACTATGGATGGGCGTACCTTTTACAGCCCCATGCCCGATTCCTCCTATCTCGATCTCAGTGGAGGATGGCATGATGCAGGAGACCAGCTCAAATATTTGATTACCTCCAGCAATGCCACCGGGAGAATGCTCCAAGCTTTTGAATTGGAACCTTCAAAATTTGATGATCAATACAACGCGTTGGGGGATCCAGGTTCCAATGGGCTGCCAGACGTTCTAGATGAAGCCAAGTGGGGATTGGACTGGATCCATAAAATGCACCCAGCGGAAGACCAGCTGTTTCACCAAATTGCTGATGACCGGGACCACATCGGTTGGAAGCTGCCCACATCTGATAGCTCTGATTACGGATGGGGGCCTAACAGCTATCGTGCGGCTTATATGGCTACTGGTAAACCACAGGGTTTGGGAAAATACAAAAGCAAAGCAACTGGCTTTGCCAATCTTGCAGGCCGTTCTGCCGCTGCCATGGCGCTTGGTTATGGCATATGGATAGAACAGGTAAAGGATACTGCTTACGCATTGAAATGTCTGAATGCGGCTAAAAGTCTCTATGCACTGGGAAAACAAAATGAGGGTTACCAGCAGGGTAATTCATTTGGCGCTCCTTATCGGTACAACGAGAATACCTGGAATGATGATATGGAATGGGGTGCCGCCGAACTCTATAAGGCAACTGGTAATCAGAAGTATCTGGAGGACGCCATGTATTATGCTACTCAGACCACAGGGACTTCCTGGATGGAATTCGATTCTGCCTCACATTATGAACTTTATCCTTTTGTTAACGTGGCACATTTTGCTTTATATCCTCTGGTCGACGCTGACTTTCAACAACAGTTGGCGGGGTATTACCAATCAGGCATTGAAAACACCATAAAACGGGGAGAAACCAACCCCTTTAGCATTGGGGTGCCATTTATTTGGTGCTCCAATAATCTTACCGTTTCGCTTATTACGCATATTTTACTTTATCAGAAAATGACCGGTGATATGCAATACCACTCTTATATGTTGGCTCATCGTGACTGGTTATTGGGCCGAAATCCCTGGGGAACATCGATGTTCACTGCAATACCCCAGGATAGAGACTACCCTGTAGATGTGCATACCAGTATTTGGAAGATGACTGGCAAAGAAGTACCAGGTGGGTTGGTAGATGGCCCCATTTATCAAAGTATTTACAGCAAGCTATTGGGTTTATTACTAACCAAGCCAGACCCCTATGAGCAAATACAGAACAGTCATGTGGTCTACCATGACGATATAGGAGATTATTCCACTAATGAACCAACCATGGACGGCACCGCAGGTGCGATTTACTTTATGGCACATTTCAGCGACTAAAGACCTAGATAATGAAAAATACCGCAAGCAACAGACGTAAATTTATCAAAACCACTGCCACCGCCTCTGCTGGTATCCTGGTATTTAACAGTCAGCCTGCCTGGAGCAGTCCAGCCAATAATGGAGCTATTCTTGCCATAGGTGCACATCCCGGAGATGGAATGTTCTCTATGGGTGGTGCGGTTGCCCAACATATTGCCAATGGAGGGACCGGAACCTTTCTCAGTCTTTCACTGGGCGAAAAAGGGCATAGCAGTATACCACTAGATGAATACGGGCTAATGCAACAGCAGGCCATGGAACAATCGGCCTCAGCTATTGGGGCAAATGCTGTATTCCTGGACTATCCTGATGCAGAGATACCATTTAATGAAGAATCCAGCCTGGCGGTTTGTGACGTAATCAGGAGTGTCAAGCCATCAATAATTATTACACACTGGGAAGGAAGCTGGCACAAGGATCATGTAAACTGTTATCATATTGTACAGTACGCACGGTTTTATGCAGGGTTGAAGACTCTTGCCCGTGAATACCCAGCTCATTATGCAGGACAAATGTTCTACGCTGAGAACTGGGAAGACATGGATAATTTCCAACAAGACACCTATATGGATATTTCAGAGGTTTATGATCAATGGATTGCCGCATGCGCCATTTTCCCCATGTGGCGAGGTGAAACAGGATTCAGATACAATGACTACTATCAAAGCCTGGCCACCATGAGGGGTTGTCTTGCCAGATTTCCTAAGGCAGTGGCCATGATGGCAGCAGCAGGCCAAAGTGTACAAAAAATCAAGAAATTCTAAGCTATGGGCCGTATTCAGTCAATCGATGTTTTTCGGGGGCTGACTATTTTCGTGATGATATTTGTCAATGATGTGGCGGGCGTCTCGGGACTCCCTGACTGGATGTATCATGCTGACGAGGATTCCAACAAAATGACCTTTGTGGATATTGTATTTCCAGCTTTTCTGATCATCGTTGGCATGTCTATACCACTGGCTATCAACCGTCGGTTGGATCAAGGAGCTACCACATTAGAGGTGGCAAAGCACATTCTGATCAGGACTGTTGGATTAATTATACTGGGAGTATTTATGGTTAATGCCGGAGAGATGAATCAAGAGGCTAATCTTATTCCTGGCTCCTGGTGGAAAGTATTACTGTACCTCAGTGTAATTGCTATCTGGAACCAATACCCCAAAGATCAGGGAAAGACCCTTTCATTGACCTTGCGAGCAGTTGGTATTGTTATCCTGATAGCATTAACATTCTTATACAGGAAGGGAGAGCCCGGAGCATTGATCGGAATGACCCTAAGCTGGTGGGGCATACTGGGGCTGATTGGCTGGGCCTATCTAATTGCCTCCATGATCTACCTGATAGCTAGAGAAAGCTTGGTTGCAAATATCGCATCCATGGGCATTCTGATGATGCTTGCATTGGGCTTGATATCACTAAAAATGCAGCATATTGCACTCCTCAGCGGTTGGGCCGGAAACCAAATTGGTCACATTGTACATGCAGTGCTGGTAATGGCCGGCATTCTTATGACTCTTTTATTGCAAAAAGGCACCTATGATCACTCCGGAAAAGCCCAATTGAGATGGATCATCACATTAGCAGCCATTTGTTTCATTGCAGGTTACTTTCTGAAACCATTGTTTGGAGTCAGTAAAATTGGAGCCACCCCCAGTTGGGCCCTTTACAGTATTGCTTGGTGCTGCTTGGTGTTTGCACTTATACATTGGGTGGTAGAGATAAAGAAAATAGGCAACTGGGCTGATTTCCTAAAACCAGCTGGCATGAATCCATTACTTACCTATATATTACCCTTTATTTATTATGCCGTAGCTGGGTTTGGCCTGTGGCCGGCAATTCTTAACCAGGGGGTTCCGGGAGTGTTAAGGTCTGTGGTATTCAGCTTAATGATGTTGTGGATGTCTAAACTTCTGATTAGATGGGGAATCAATCTTCGGCTCTAGTCCTATTCACCAGATAGCAAAATACCAATATTTCCATTGCCATCTTCGAACATTGCTGCTGGATACCGATATTCAATACGCTTCAAGCCGTCTATTTTACGGTCCAATTCTAGTGGAGGAGGGTCGAGATTAACGATTTCTACTTTCATACCGGGATGGGTAATATTACTTATTTTAAGTTGCTTTCCTTGCTGGCTTAAAATCAAGCCTCCATCAATTACTGCTACCTCCGCCTGAGTCATCAACTGCCAGGTAACCGTTTCAGTGCTATCGCTGATAGAGATTTTATCTTCAATTAGTAAAGATCGAGTTCCTTCTTTTAAGAAGCTCCTGGAAGCAGAAGCTAACAAGTCACCAAAAGCCGGTGCCATGTCAAATGATACTCGTGGATTGGCACCCGATTGGAAACTGGTCATTTCAACCAAACCATCAACCTTGTGCAACTCATTATTCACGGTAATGGTGCTGTGGCCATAGTTGTTTTTGGTCAATAAGTTCCATCGTTCACAGTCCTGGCATCTCGCCCATAAATTAAATCCCGTTTTTTCCAACTCATGGTAAGGTTGGTTCCCCGGATCAATTACCCACCTGATCCCATCTAACTCAAATATGAATGATCCAGCATCCATATTACCATGGTTGACAGTACCTCGTCCTCCCTTACCGCCAAAATAGTACTGATTGGGATCGTTCTCTCCACCATTGAATATCACAATGGGATTAGCTCCCTCTCCCTTCCAAGAAGATGGTATAGGTTCGGATCTACTTGGTTCGAATTGTGCCAGCCAAACTAATGCCGCACCGGTAAGCCGGGTCAGTTTCCCCATTTCTTCAGGATTTCTCAAGAAACGTTCCTTTTCAAAAAAAGCGCTGTTTCCAGATTTAGTGGCGAACCAGGCTAAGGTAAAATCACCATTTTGCCCACGCTGATCTCCGCAGTCTGCAAAATTATAATACCAACCAGAGGGAGCATTACAAAGTAATCTAAAGACTGCACTCTCCTGGAATGCTGGGTACTCCCCCATTCCGAAGTCGGTTCCCAATGCACTTTCCAGCATAGCAATGGTAATCACAGAATAGCTGGTGCCATATCCCCAATATGTTGAACCCTCAGGATAAACTCCATCTGGACCATATTCTATCAGGGAGACTGGTAGGCCGTCTAATGCACGGTGTATGGTTTTGGCAGCCAACTCGGGCTCATGTTCGGCAACTGCTATAGATGCGGCTATCATACCCCCATTGCAAACCTGATTCCAGTTATTGGTACCATAAGCCCATCCAGGTTGCTTACCTTCTGGCCAACTTGGTTTGATTCCTTTGTCCACTAGTGCCTGGATGGCTAACTGCTTTGTTGCGTCTGGTAAGTCACCAGCAGTCCAGTCCAGCGCTAATGCTACCCCCAACGCCATCTCAGCGACATCAAGAAAATGTGATGGATTCCAGTCGGAAAATGAACTTACAGCCAGCACCTCATCATTAATTCTTTCCAATACCCTCATCTCCTGATCAACCCTGTAAACCATAGCCAGCATATTGATACGGTAAAGAAATTCCCTTGAGGTTCCCAACAACCTTCTTCCTACCTGCTTTCGTTCAAGCAAAGGCTTTTGAAGGATTGATTCTGTATTCAACCTGATGGCGGCATAAACATTCTGAATTACCGGATCTGACTTCAATTTCTCCCTCAGTGTGGCCTCATTTTTTTCGTTTAGCACCAGCCTTGGGTGTCTTTTGGCCAGGTTCTTTTGGAGGTATTCCACTGAGACTGGGTTTTCCAGCTTGGGCATATCATCTGAGTAGTGTGTCTGTGCGGAGCTACTCCAGGAATATAGAATCAGGACTGTCAGCAGAATTCGGGACATGGTTTTGTGGATTGAGTTCTTGGAAAGTGCCATTTAATCCCCAAAATTCCAAGAACAATCCTTTATCTTGAGCATCTTCAAACCATTCTTTCTCAATTAATTAAATACAAATAAACAATGAAGGTATTTCAAGAATTTAAAGAGTTCGCCATTAAAGGGAATATGGTGGATATGGCAGTTGGCATCATAATTGGAGCCGCCTCAAGTGAAGTAATATCCTCACTAGTAGAGGATATTATAATGCCTCCACTTGGGTTTTTCCTGGGAAAAATAAGCCTGGTAGATCTGCGGACAGTGATAATGCAGGAACAATTAGGCCAGGATGGTACGGTAATTCAACCGGAAGTCGCCATCGAATACGGGCACTTTATTCAAGTAACCTTCGATTTTTTATTGATGGCTTGGGTACTGTTCCTGGCAATCAAGTTCTTCAATATGCTACGCAGAATGGCTGAAGATCAAAAAGAGAAGACAGTACCTACTCCCAGAGATATTGAGTTGTTGGCTAGTATTGATGAAACGCTTAATGGGATCAATAAAAAATTAACAATAAACAATTAAGGCACATTGCTAATTGTGCATTGTTAATTGTTAATTGTTCAATGCTGAGAGTTGAGTGAATTGAAACAATTCATCAACGATCGGGCAGTATGGTAGCTTACTTTCCAGGTACCTCCCTTATCACGAGTAGTACTCTCATGGTCTTTGTCAGTTCCCTCGGCCAGAATTCCGCCGTGGTCATGATCTAACATATAAGTTTTGATGTAATCCCACTGCAGTTGGAACTTACTATAATAATCTTTGGGGTCGTCTGGATACATTTGTGCCATGATCAATAGTGTATTGAGTGCTTCTACCTGAGACCACCAAACCTTAGCATCCTTGATTATGGTTACACCAGGTGTATCAGGCAGGTAATACCCCCTGTCGTAAATCCCCCCTACTTCCTCATCCCATCCATGATCCAATACATGGTCTACCATTTTTTTACTTCTGGACACTGTTTCCTGGTCATGGTGAAGACCCAATATCTCTGAAGCTTCCATCATCAGATATGCGATTTCGATATCATGCCCAAAAGAGACGTGGTCAATGCCATAATTGGCCTCCCTGATCTGAGGCAGTGAATCTCGAAACACCACGGGGCTCCAATCCTGATTAAAGAATAGATTCATGTATGCTTTATCACCAGCTACCACATCTCTAATGGTTGTAAGCATCTCCTGTAAACGGGATTTAAGTGTATCGTTTGGCCAAACCTGATATAACTCGGTAAATGCCTCCAGCAAATGAATAGAACTATTCTGATCCTTTGGTGGCACTCCCTCAAATCCATCCTTCAGTGCCTTTCCTTGAGGGGTAATGAATTGGAAATATCCCCCATATTCTGAGTCGTAGGCATGTTGGTCCAACCAACGAAATGCCGACTTTGCCAACTCAAGTGCTTCTTGGTCACCGGTAGCCATCACATAGGCAGCTAATCCATAAATCCCAAAGGAATTGCCGTAGGCTGTTTTATGTCCTCCCCACTGCTGGTCCAACAACCTACCATCACGACTCAATAAGCTGTGGAATCCCCCTTGTATAGAATCCCACATAACTTCCTGAAGGTAATTAAACCCGTGAGTAGCGTAGTCAATAAAACCTTCCCCAGGATACATGGCCTCTAGTTTTGAGCAGGTCCAAACATGCCTGGCTTGTGATACAATTAGTTTATTTTGTGGTCCGTCTGCTTCCCACTTGTAGTCAAAGTCACTTAGATATCCCCCGTAGGCAGAGTCTATTACCCGTGGATACCACATGTAAGCAACATCCTGTCGCAGTACACTGTCTATTTCGTCTGCAATAGACGGGGTTGCCTGTTCTGTAGACTCAGGAGTACACGAATAAGAAACCCAAAGGATCAGAATGACAAAAACAAATGGACAAAGTTTGAACATCATGCGATCGGTTCGACTATACATTTTGATTTGGCTTGGTTTTATAGTTTAAGTAATAAAAATATTTCGAATTATAGCTATCGGTGCTTCATATTTGGAGGAAAGTTTAAAATTTTAATATCTTTCGAGGATAAACAGAAATATATAATATTCTAATGAAGACCCGTCGTAACTTTATTAAAAATAGCTCTTATCTAGCCGCAGGCAGCTTAGTGCTTCCATTCGGATGCACCTCAAAAAAGCAGGAAACTGCACAAACTATTACCGAAGAGGTGGTGGCTTCTGCCCCTAAAA
>JANQPK010000023.1 GCA_028289505.1 Cyclobacteriaceae bacterium | reverse complement strand
TACACTGCTAATAGCGGTGTTGGCTCTATTGATTACCGGGTTACTTAGTTTGCTTATTGTCGACAACGCAAAAAACAAACAGGTCTATCATCGTCAAATTACAGATAGAGTCCGGGCAGAGTTGACTAATGTGCAGGAGCAACTTGAGACTCTTGGTGAAAGTGTTCTGCGTTCCAAGAGTTTTTCCAGTTTTCATCAAGCAACAGACTATCCTTACTTTGTTTATGACAACGATTCTCTAGTCTATTGGTCAGATTTTCACTACGTGCCTGATTACCATGTGCTTGCGTCCAATACCAGATACAAGTTCATTGAGGACCAGGACATTCAATTCATTGTGCAGCATCAACCAATCGAGGGGACAGGTTTAAGTGCATATATGTTACTTCCCCTTCATATTTCAAGAGATCATCCCAACAACTATATCCAGGAATCCTTCAATAAGGATGTATTCTCAAGCGAGGGTGACAAAGTTAAGATCAACTTAGACCAAGATGAGATGATTGTAACATCTGATCAGGATGAGTACCTGTTTTCGGTAAGCCTGGCAGATCAGATTCAGATCAAATCTACCCCAATATCCTACACTATCTTGGTATTGGTTTCAGTGGCCATTATTTCCTTACTGATTTACTTATTCAGCTTGGTTCGTTACCTATTTAACCTGGAGAGGTTTAACCTGGGCTTTGGTATTTTGATTCTGGGACTGGTCTTGATTCGAGCTGGTATGTTGATTTTCGATTTCCCAGGCTCCATTCTAGACTTCCACATATTTGATCCTCAACTATACGCATCTTCAGATATTAACAAAAGCCTCGGGGACTTATTTTTTAACGAGCTCACATTGTTGGTAGTAGTGGTATTCATCTTTAAGAATTACTTGCGGCTTCCCTGGTACAAAACTCTGATGAGCTCAGCTGGGCGTACTAAGAGTTTTGTGGCAATAATCTGGCTGCTGGCCAGTATCTTGCTGTTATACCTTCAGTATTATGTGATTACCCTGTTTTACCATTCCCAATGGTCACTGGATATCGCGTCCGTTTTGGATTTTACCTTTGTCAAATTCTTGAGTTTGATCATCATAGTAATCAATGCGGTAGTATACTTTTTGGTTACCCATATCGCAATGATCCAGTGTCATAAGTTGCTGGGCAGATCATTGAACCAATTAATGCTTCATTATGCTTTTGCAGGGCTGATTTTTGTAACTATTGCAATAGTCTTTAGTTGGAGTTGGCCAGTAGTCCTCACGCTCAGTACCCTATACCTGGGAGTATTGTATAGCCTGGGTATCACCCGCTACCTGGGCCGATTCAACTATGTTTCATTTCTGTACTTGTTCCTGGGGGCTTTGTTTTGCGCGGTGACCGGGGCTTATGCCATAAACAGCTACGAAAAAATGGAGAACATTACCAGAAAACAACAGTTAGCCGATCAACTGCTGAACGAAAGAGATTTTCTTGGTGAGTTTTTGCTGTCAGAAGCTGTTTCCAAAATTAAGGATGATCCCTACATCCTAAACCAAGTAGTATTCAATCCATATTCTTCGATCGAAGCGGTGATCCGCAAGATCGAACGATTTTATCTTAGTCAGCATTTAGATCGTTACGAAACTTCAATTCATGTCTTTGATGCTTCGGGCGACCCTGTCAATACCACTACTTTTCTTAGGTATCAGGATTTTCAGTCAAAATACGCTTCCACCCAAAATGGTACCGAGTATCAAGGGTTGTATTTTGTTAATGAGATTACCGCTGACCAATTAAGCAGATATCTTTACTTTATTCCCTTAAACCTAGAACAGTTTAGAATTGGCCACATTGTGTTGGATCTGAAATTAAAGAGGGTTATCCCCAATACCGTGTACCCCGAGCTACTGGTACACAATACCAGTCTGATTAAGGATAACGGTATCAGTTATGCGATTTATTCTGAGGGAAATCTGATCAATACTTCCGGTACCTTTAATTATGCAAAAGACTTCGACGCACAGACACTGCAGTCTCAGCTGGTGTACAATCGAGGGGTAAACCTTGAAGGTTCACATCATTTGGCGGTAAAAGGGCCCAGTGAAAGAGTGGCAGTGATCAGCTCTGTAACTTACCCTTTGCGCAATGTACTGGGCAATTTTTCTTTCCTGTTTATCATTTTTATTTTTTGCTTGATCCTGTTTATCCTGCTATATGTATTTGTCTATCGAAGACGGGCGGTGAAGTTGAACTACGCTACCCGCATACAGCTTTATCTCAATATGGCTTTTTTCCTGCCTCTGATCATTGTAAGCATCACCACGCTGAGTTTGATAAGCTCCTATTCAAAAAAAGAGGTAATTGAAAAATATTTTGAGAAAGCAGAAGGTGTTCGAAATAACATAGTAACCACACTGGAACAATATCAACAAGGATATATGGATGAGCCAGAAATGGCTCAGAGCCTGGGCCAATTATCCTTGTACTCCGAATTGGATATTAACTTATTTAGTGACCAGGGCAAGCTAATTGGTACCAGTCAACCAAAGATTTATCAGTACAATCTATTATCGGAGTTCATAAACCCACTGGCTTATCACAGTATTGTGGAGAATAAAAATAACAGCGTTTTGCTAAACGAGTCAGTGGGATTGTTGGAATACAAATCGGCCTACGTGGGTATAAGGTCTTTCGATTCCGGCAACCTAATGGGTATTTTAAGTATACCATTTTTCGAGTCTCAGTATGAGTTGGATAAGGAGATTGTGGTGATTCTGATTAACATTTTGAATATTTTCACTTTCATTTTTATTGTTATTCTGATTGCTTCATATTTTGCTTCCAGGGCCTTGACTGTGCCATTAAGCTTGATCACCCAAAAAATAAAAAAGACCACGCTGACCGGATACAACGAACCTTTGGAATGGGAGTCTGATGATGAAATTGGCTTAATGGTGGGGGAGTACAACCGGATGCTTCAAAACCTGGAGGCCAGTAAAACTGCGCTGGCTAGAAGCGAAAAGGAATCGGCATGGCGAGAAATGGCGCAACAAGTTGCTCATGAGATCAAGAATCCGCTTACGCCCATGAAGCTCACCTTGCAACATCTAAAACGTACTTTGACCCAACCAAACACCCCAAAGGAAAGTATATCTGAGAAGCCACTCAATTCACTTTTACAACAAATTGATACCTTAAGTGATATTGCCACTTCCTTTTCCAGTTTTGCCAAGATGCCTGTACCGAAAAATGAGCGTTTTGAGGCAGGGTCGGTATTGAAGAAAACTATACAGTTACATGGTAACAACAGAGATCATAGGATAACCTCTGATCTGGAGGCAGGATCACATTATGTGATGGGTGATTCGCAATTAATGGGACGTATTTTCTCTAACTTGATTATAAATGGTATCCAGGCCGTTCCGGAAGAGAGATTGCCAGAGATCAAAATCAGCTTGTATACGGACAGCAATCAACTTGTGATTAAATTCAAGGACAATGGATCAGGTATTCCCGAACCATTACAAGACAAGATTTTTATACCCAATTTTAGTACTAAGGACAGTGGTTCGGGTTTAGGTCTTTCAATAGCCAAAAGGGGAGTTGAGCATGCAGGAGGTAAGATTTGGTTTAAGACAAGTGACCAGGGTACCACAATTTTTATAGAGCTGCCATTAGTCGATTAATGTCTGCAAAATGTAGTTACTTTATTATTATATGTAACCTGATTACTTCCACAATTCTAGCTCAGAGCGTGGACACTAAATGTAAGTGGATATCTACGTTCAACCAACCCATGGTGCTGGATTCGTTATCTGTGGTTTCAGAGAGCATTTTTGTACCAGTGGATTCAACTATCCAAGTGGAATACAACTATTCTGACGGGACCTTGACTATCAATACCAATGCTTACGATTCGTTGGAAATTTGTTACAAGGTACTGCCATTTGCATTTCATAGATCCTACGCACGCCGGACTTTACAAGAATACGACTCAAGCGCCTTGTTCAAAATTAAGCCAACTACCACCAGTTGGGCGGACACCCGGGAGGAATTGTTTACCACCGAGCAACTGTATAAAAGTGGCAGTATCAGTAGAGGTATCAGTTTCGGTAATAATCAGGATGTGTTTGTCAACTCAAATCTCAACTTACAGATGGAGGGCAAGTTGACCAATGATGTCAATATTAGTGCGGTGATTACGGATCAGAATATTCCTTTTCAGCCAGAAGGCAATACCCAACAATTACAAGACTTTGACAATGTCCTGGTAAAACTTTACAATGATAAGTTCATGCTCAGTGCAGGGGATGTGATACTGAAACATCAAGGCTACCAAAAAGGAGACTCGTATTTTCTACAATATTATAAGAATGTTCAGGGGGGACTCCTAAAAACCAATTATAATCTCATGAATGCAGAAGCTGAAAGCACTCTAGGAGTAAGCGTAGCTAAAGGAAAGTTTGCTTCCATTCAGGTGGAGCCTTTAGAAGGGGTTCAGGGGCCTTATAAAGTGGAGGGTCCCAACAATGAAAGGTTTGTTATAATCTTAGCTGGGTCTGAGAAAGTATTTATTGATGGGGTACTTCTTACCAGGGGGTATAATTACGATTATGTGATCGATTATAACCTGGGTGAAATCACTTTTACCAACAGGGTACTGATCACCAAGTATACCAGAATTCGGGTTGATTTCGAGTTTTCCGATCAAAACTATAGCAAGTCGATTGTAACTGCCGCACATCAGCAACAATGGAATAAGACCCGAGTATTTGTCAATGCTTATAGTGAGAAGGACAATCCAAATAGACCCCTAGCGTTTCAACTTACTAATGCGGATAAGCAAAACCTAAGCATGATTGGGGACGACCTGGACAGAGCTGTTATTAGCGGTATTGATTCAGTCGGATACTCTGAGAACCAGATTCTTTATAAAATGGTGGATACCTTGGATGCTTTAGGAATGCCTCAACGCATTTTGATTTTTTCCACCCATCCGGATAGTGCACAATACCAAGCCAGATTTACTCAAGTTGGCTTTGGAAGGGGTAACTACATCCAATCTTCCAATACCTTGAATGGTAGAATCTATCAGTGGGTTGGGGTTGATGAGGACGGTACTCCTCA
>JANQPK010000018.1 GCA_028289505.1 Cyclobacteriaceae bacterium | reverse complement strand
CCAGGTCTCAAACTGTGTAATGATCTGGATAGCATATAGCAACAGAAAAATTACACCTACGGTAGCTATGAGGGTAATGATGATGGTTCGCCCATTGTAGATCCAAAATTTTTGTAACAACAGCGAAAGTCTGCTTAATTGAATGGATGAATCTGGTTTCATGATAAGATCTGTTTTCCGCTTACCACAGCATTGAAAAGCAATTCTAGCTCAATCATTGAGGTTCCATTGGTTTGGGGGCTTATAACATGATAGCCTCCAGGGATGGCTTCACTATACAACACTTCAACATCTTTGACCGAAGACATTTTGGAGCATTGTATCTGAGAAGTAATATGGTGGAGCGGCTTATTTAAAATGATATTCCCTCCATCGATGATTAGGATAGTGTCGATAAGGTTTTCTATATCCTTTACCTGGTGGGTGGAAATCATTACCAATTGGTGTTTATCTAGTGATCCTGCTACTATTCTTCTGAATACACTTTTTGAGGGTATATCCAGTCCGTTGGTCGGTTCATCTAAAAGCAGGAGTTGACATTTAGTGGCCAAACCAAAAGTGATTAGAAACTTCTTTTTCTGCCCAAAGGATAGCTGGTTAATGGGGGTGTTTTCGGAAAGATCACACTCACTCAATAAATTGCTCATTAATTGATGATCAAAATTCGGATAGAAGCCGCTATTAGCCAGCACATATTTATTGATATTCAGAGATGGAAGATGGAATTCCTCAGGAATGAAAAAAATTGATTGCAATAGCTTAGGGTTTCGAGTTCTGGGTGAGTGACCCAAAACCTCGACGTTTGCTGACTTAGGAAAAAGCAGTCCGCAGATTAATTTCATCAAGGTAGTTTTGCCGCTACCATTTTTACCTAATAATCCTACAATGGTACCCCCTGTTAATTGTAGAGATAAATCCTGAAACAAAGGTGATCTAGAAGTATAGGAATACTGCAGGTTATTTAAAGTTATCATATCTGTTATAGTGTACTATTTATGTAGTACGATAAATTAACGAAAAAGTTCCAAGTCGTCCTGCCAATTTTTAGATAAATTTCTGTTGCAATCAACGGGCCCAGCATAGCGCTGATCCCACTAGGCAAATGTTTTAAGTAGCAACTAGAATACGCAGAATTGAATTCCCTGATTGCCAAAGTAAAGGATTGCAAAATTTGCTTACCTCATTTAAGTCATGGGGTTAATCCAGTACTTTCAGCTTCAAATGAGAGTAAAGTTGTCATTATTGGTCAAGCACCTGGAAGCATTGTCCATCGAACAGGAATACCCTGGGATGATAAAAGTGGAGATCGGTTGAGGAGTTGGTTAGGTGTAACCAAAAAAGAGTTCTACAACCAAGATCTGTTTGCGCTAATACCTATGGGGTTTTGTTACCCAGGTAAAGGAAAAAGTGGAGATTTACCCCCCAGGCCAGAGTGTGCTCCTAAATGGCACGACCTGGTGCTAGGACAGATTGAAAATAAGGAACTAATTTTATTAATCGGAAGCTATGCGCAGAATTATTATTTAAAGAATTCTGTCAAAAACAATCTAACCAATACGGTAAGGAATTATACAGAATATCTTCCAGCTTATTTACCTCTTCCACATCCTTCACCAAGGAATAATATATGGCTAAAGAAAAATAAATGGTTTGAAGAGTTTGTAATTCCTGAACTACAAAGAAGAATCGGAAAGTTTTATTAACAAGGGATGGGAAAAAATTCAATGGCCCATTTATCGATACGGTCAATAAGATGGATAAATTTTTAGTTTCAATGGGCTACCTTAAAGCGCTACCTCAAGTATTAACTGATTAAAGCAATTTATATGTGACCGGCAACCTCTGGCCTGTCACTGAATGACCCAAAAGTTCGAAAGTTTAATCGATAGACCACTTAAAGGTCTTAACAACAACATTTATTTAAACCTTCAAACTAGACTCACCCCAACAGCGCATTGCATCAATTATTGGAAAAAGAGACTTCCCTTTATCGGAAATAGAGTACTCAACCCTTGGAGGAATTTCAGCAAAAATCTTTCGGATCAAGATACCATCATCTTCCATTTCTCGCAATTGTTTGGTCAACATCTGTTTGCTGATCCCGTCAATTCCTCTTTCCAGAATCCCGAATCGATTTGCACCTTTTGATATAAGGTATAAAATTATAGGCTTCCATTTTCCACCAATCATACTCATCGTGTAAGTAACAGGACAATCGGAAACTGCTATTGATTTTTTTTTCAAATCATTTTTGACCACAATAAACTGATTTTCAATATTAGTATGAATATCATGACTATATCATTTTATTATAACTACTTTTAAATATAAGACTTTTACTGGAAATTTGATCTATCAATTATAAACAGACAAAAAATGGAGATCAAAGGAATCATTTTTGGAGGCCTAATTATTGTTGTTTTTGCGATCGGAATTAAGGCGTTTGCTCAATCGAAACTGTCAGAAGAGAAGGCAGTCAAACGAACAACAGAAAAGATGGCTCGACATCTAAACTTAACAGTCGAGCAAAAAGATAAAGTTTATGCAATCAATCTTCAACGTTCAAGAGCCCATGATGAAGCTTACCAGGCAGGAAGGAATAAAGAGATTATTGTTCAATCTGTTCAAAAATGGGAAAAAGACCTAAAAAATGTGCTGACAGTTGAACAGCAGAAGCATTTGCAAGTGTGAGGCGGCGATCATCCTCACTTTGTGCAACTCATCATCAAACTGGTAAACAACTAAAAAATGGAAAACCCTATAACCTTAGAAGAAGTCAAAAAATATGCTTTTGGCGAATGGCAAAGCCTTTCAGTTGAACTAAGACCTACCGAAGACAGAACAGGTAGCGGGAAAATTGAATCAACTTATTTGAAACGAAATTTCAAGTATTTGCCAGATGACAAATTTGTGGGGACCATTACATTATTTATCGATAATTACGGGCAAGTACCTATCATGGAATTTGAGTTTAAGGGTAATTTAATTTGGGGGGAACAACATCCTATTGCTGAAGGCGCATGGAAAATTGACTATATGCTGGACGAAGGTTTTGGAGTGACGCCACTAAACCCTCAAGCAGCTGAAATGCTTAACATGGCGTTACCACAGGGCATGATCCCTTTTGAAAATCAAGTTAAGCAAGACATTTTAGGCAAAGCATTTCCGATGTTCCATATTGTTGAGGGAAAAATTGTAGGGGATTACGATTTGATATATTTTAAGCATGGACTGCTGTTTATGGGAGCAAAGCATGTTGATGGAACACCTTTTGATACGCCTGAAAACAGACCACATCAATTGCAGATTCCATTGGAAAGAATAAGGTAGTATATTTCAATCTGACCATTCGCGAACCCAATTTAGAAATTGTGATCCAAGAATAAAACCGACCGGCAATCTCTGGTATTTCGCTCACATTAGATCATTATGCCCAAACTGCTGGAACACTATTATGGATCCTGGAAATCGGGATTTGTAATAAAGCTGCTGTCGGTTAGAGATTTCATAAACATAATCAGGTCTGATTTATCCTGTGGTGATAATTGCACACCTCCCTGGTCAATATTTTTCATCAATGGATCGATGGTGGGCGAGTTCTTTAATCCGGTGCTATAATGTTCCACTACCTCCTCCAGTGAGTTAAATCTTCCGTCATGCATATAGGGGGCGGTAAACAATAAGTTCCTTAGGGTCGGGGTTTTGAATTTTCCGTTATCACTCTCAGATCCGGTGATAGCCCCCAACCCAAGATCTGAAAAGGTTTCATCCAGCCCGTTGTTATGAAATATATTGTCCGTCCAAAAGGGGTTGGTGGGATCTCCATGACAATGAAAGCAATCTCCTTTCTCTTCAGCCATAAAAACATCCAATCCTCTTAACACGGCGTCAAAATCTTCCTGTCTCCATCCGGTGGGCTGCCCATTTAAGTATTTATCGAATGCAGAGTTTCCTGAGATCAAGGTTCGTTCAAACTGTGCTATAGCCTTCACTACCAGCATGGAGTCTATGTCTTCTGTACCAAAGGCCGCCTTAAATAGTTGCCGATATTCTTCATCGGACCTTAATTCATGCTCAACTTCGGACCATCTGTTGTGCATCTCAATAGGATTGACCACCGGCTCCAGTGCCTGGTCCTCAATACTTTTCGCACGGCCATCCCAAAACAAACTGTTCATCCAGCTCAGATTGACAATATTTTGGGCATTCCTATTTCCCGCTATACCGTCTATTCCGGTGCTGAACTGTTCATTCTCCGCAAATGACTTACTTGGAATGTGACAACCGGCACAGGATAAGCTGCCATCCGCAGATAAACGGGGTTCAAAAAACAATTTTCTTCCCAACGCCACACCCTCTACGGTCAAAGGGTTATCATCTGGGATCTTCATCAGCGGTTCAAATGGCTCCAGTACTGCAGGCAAAACCAATTCGAACGGAGTTGGGTCGAATACTTCCATATCTCCCATATCATCATCCTCGCAACCTACTATAAAGAAAACTAACAGCAGGATTAAACTATGCTTGGCAGTTGCCATGGTCGCCACTACTGAATAATAGCTTCAACGGAGAACACATTATGCCCATTATCGTTAAGCATGATTTGGGCTTCATAATTAGGCATAATGGTATTATTTAATAGATTAAGATCCCAGGTATGAGGATTGGAATACCAATTGGAAATTTCCATAATGATCCCAATGGTAGCTGGACCATTTATGGTAAAAGATTGTTCTAGATTGACCTCAACAAAATTGCTGTGTATCACATTTCCCGAAGCTGTTATTTCCCTGGCGTTCCCCATATGGGTAGCATAAGTTGCAGTATTAGTATTGGTATCGACATATCTTCCCTCCAGTTTCATAAAGTGATACCCACCTCCCAGCATTTCCGGCCAGCTCCAGCTAAGCGCGTTCAAATCCGTATAAGCCCCTGTAATATTGTCTTCATCCCGAAATCCAAATACAAACGAAATACCGGTGTAATCACCTTCTTCTACAGTAAATCCTTTATCGTATACCGTAGTTGATGGGTCGGTAACATCCACAAAATGATATCCTTCCAGATCAACGGTAGAACCGTCCTCCCTAGTAAGTGATACATCCGATATTAGATACTGCAACTTCTCCACGCTAAAAGTATTCCCAGCTTCATTCTCATACTGCAATTCATTGAGCTCCAACTGCAGGCCATTTGCCTCAGAGCTAAAATTGAAGTTCACCGGGAATGATTCTATTGAAACCTCATCATCGTCACCACAGGACCAGGAAAATACCACTAGAAAGGCCATCACCAAACAAATCCAATTTTTCATATTATAAGTCTATTAACGATCCAACTTACAATGTCGTATAAGCGGAGGATTCTTATCATGATATATATCAGAAGCATAGAAAATATTAATCAGTGAATGTTTTCTAGTCTTGACGGACGCTTTTAGTAATAAGTTGCAATTCACACACCAAATAATACTTAATGCAGTAGCATATACTTGTCTGTCATCGGCCGGCCAATAATAATGTGTATATTAAGATTGACGGAGTAAATGGATAAGTATAAACGGAGGAAAGATATTGAAATGAGACCGTATTGTGCCACAGATCAGCGTATTCATTTACTTGCTCAGATTATAGCAAAAATAAACCGCACTTATGTTCCAGCTAAGGCGGATGACAGTCATACCAATTTGTACTACGAACCAATCACACGTAGGCTCTATGGTAGGTGGTTTGAGGCCCATGAAAGATTTTGCGTTTTTACCCTACACCTTTCTGAGTTTCAGTTTCAATTAATAAATAATCGATATGAAGCAGCACTGCACTTTGACATAGCAGGAAAAACAATCGCTCAACTAGAGTATCAAATAGCCGAGGCTTTTGTCGACATCGGACTTGAGACCAATGGGTTATTTGACCCTATACATTATGAGATTGAGAACTATGATTTTGCGAATGATCCAGTAAGAACAATTAGCTTGGATAATTTGGAGGAATGGTGTCTATACCGTACTCAAGCGAATCATATGTGTACCGATTTTTTGGGCTTTACCCAGCATATCCAAGAGGTTCGTATATGGCCGCATCATTTTGATACCGGAGTGTATGTACAGGCCAATGAAAATATGGGTGTGGGATTTGGCTTGGCCATGAATGATCAAATAGTAGATCAACCCTACTATTACATGTCAGCTTACCCAAAAGATGGGAAAATGGATTACCGTCACATTCCTGAAAGCCCCTACTGGAGGATGGAAATCAAAGAGAATTGGGCTGGCTGTATTCTTCCACTTGACAGCATTCAAAACAAAGAGGAGCGAGTAAGACGGCCAATCCTACTGGACTACTTAAACCTCTACAGATGGATGTTCCAACAATGAAGTGATTAGACCTATTTTCTGATATCCGAAAAATATTTGATAAAACCCCGACCGTTTTGGTTTGCTCAAAAGTCTAAAGACTATAAACCATCAAAAACAAAGGATTATGAAATTACAAAACAAAGTGGCTGCAATATTTGCAGCCAATGGGGCAATCTCTGGTGATGTAGCCAAAGAAATGGCTAGAGATGGAGCAATCATTTATGTATCCGGGAGAAACTGGCATGAGATAAACACTCTTTCAGATGATATCAATGCCAATGGCAACTCCGCAAAACCGTACCAAGTGGATGCTACTAACGAAACTGAAATAGAAGACTTCTTAAAACAAATTGTTGAAAAAGAAGGGAGACTCGACATTGTCTTTAACGGTATAGGAATAAGAGCGGAAGCAGGAGGTTATGGAACGCCATCAACGGTATTACCTTTTGAAACGTTCATGAAACCTCTTGAAATTATATTAGGCTCACAATTCTTGACAGCACGAATTAGTGCTAAGTATATGCAACAAACCGAGAGTAAAGGTACTATCTTAATGCTTACCGCAAGCCTTTCGAGATTAAAAACACCCTTTATGTCTGGGATCACAGCAGCTTGTGCCGGTATTGAAGGATTGACCAGAGTATTAGCTTCAGAATTTGGAATGTCCGGTATTAAAGTAATTTGTATAAATCCAACTGCTATGCCTGAAACCAGGACCATCCAGGAAACCACAGTTCAGAATGCAAAAACAATAGGTATCCCAGCGGAGGTGATGGCGGAAAAGATGTCTATTTCAAGTTTACTAGAAACTACACTTTCTACCAGTGATACAGCTCAGGTTGCCGCATTCTTGGTTTCGGACGCAGGTGCAGCTTTTAATAGCCATATTCTGGATGTGGATTTTGGAACCACTAGTGTAATCTAAGTTGCCCGGTGATGGAAACCGAAAATAATAATTTAGAAAAGGCTTTGGAAGGCGATATAAAAGCCTTCCAGAGTCTATTTGCTGAGTTACAACCACATTTAAAATCATACCTATATCGATTATTGACCGATAGAAATGATACCGATGATTTGACCCATGATACTTTTGTTAAGGCATTTGACAAAATCTCCACCTTTAATGGAGATTCGACATTCAAAACCTGGGTGTTTCAAATAGCCACCAATCTTGCCTATGATTTTTTAAAAAAGAGAAAACGTTGGCTGCCCAATGCTCAAGACCAAGCCAAATCGCTGGCTATGTCGACTGAATACATTCAACAGCTTTTCGTGATGACTAATCAAACTTCCAATCGTGGACGATACGAAATCAAAGAACATATTGATTTTTGTTTTACCTGTATTTCTAAAACACTGACTATCGAACAGCAGATAGCAATTATTCTTAAAGACATTTATTGGTTTTCGCGAAAGGAAATTGCAGCTATCCTCAATAAATCAGAAGGTGTCATAAAACATCTTCTCTTCAACGGAAGAAAAATCATGACTGACATTTTTGATAACCGTTGTGCGCTAATTAATAAGAATGGTGCCTGTCATCAATGCACCGAACTAGCAGGTATTTACAATTCTAAACAGACTAAACGGGAAGAACTGATGAAAATTGAGATGGTAAGATCATCTGAAGATGAATCCAGAGAAAAACTTTATCAACTACGAACCGATTTAGTGGCTGTTATAGACCCCTTAAATAGTAAGGGAACTGATTTGCAAGACATCATAATGCAATGTACACGTCTGGCAATAAACGAAATTGAAACTATTCAACCCTAAATACTTCTCATTCCACAATTTTTGAAGGTTAAAGGTGGAACTTTTCTATTTTGAGAAGACATTTCAAAACCAACGATAGAATGAAGAAGTCTGAAAATGTACGTTACACTGTGCTCTTGGTAATGGGTTTGCTTATCACTTCTGGTTTGCTCTCCTGTTCCAATTCTAACTCTGCTGCAAAGATTCAGCTGCTCTTTTCAAAAGAGCACTATCAGCAAGCATTGGAAGGAAGGATAATTCTGCTGATTACGGAACATATTGAAACCGAGCCCAGGTTCCAGCTTCGGGACGACTCCAAAACTTGTCAAGCCTTCGGAATGGATGTCAAGCACTGGAAGCCTGAAGAACCCATACTGTTTGACATGGATTCTTTTGGATACCCTGTAACTAACTTTAACCAGCTACCGTCAGGTGAGTTCTTTATTCAAGTTTTATTTCACCAGTACCAAACTTTTAATCGCGCTGATGGACATGTGGTGGCATTGCCTATGGATAGGGGTGAAGGACAGCAATGGAATCGCGCTCCTGGCAATCTCTACTCCACTCCCCAAAAAGTTACCATTAAGGATGGGCAGATGCAGGCTATCACCATAAAACTAGATCAGAAAATTCCTCCAATTGCTGAGCCGGAGGACACCAAGTACGTTAGGCACATAAAAATTAGAAGTAAGTTGCTGAGTGATTTTTGGGGCAGGGATATGCATTTAGGGGCACATGTATTGTTACCTGAAGCATGGGAAACTCATCCAAATGTTAAATATCCACTGGCGATCATGCACGGGCATTTCCCCAGTGATTTTGGAGGTTTTAGAACCACTCCCCCTGATCCTAATTTAAAACCCGAATACAGTGAGCGGTTTGATGTTGAGGGGTATAACCTGATTGAACAACAGGAGGCATATGATTTTTACCAAGCATGGACATCTGCTGATTTTCCCAGAGTTATAGCCATCAAGATCCAGCATCCAACTCCCTACTACGATGACTCTTATGCGGTCAACAGCGCAGCTCAAGGCCCTTATGGCGATGCTATCACCTACGAACTGATTCCCTATATAGAGCAACAGTTTCGGGGAATTGGCGAGGGTTGGTCGCGCTTTGTATATGGAGGAAGTACTGGTGGATGGGAATCTCTAGCAGTTCAGGTAAAATATCCCAAGGAATATGGAATGTGCTTTGCTGCCTGCCCGGATCCCATTGATTTCAGGGCTTATTGCTTGGTAAATATCTATGAAGACCAGAATGCGTATTTCCAGCAAGGTACATTTAGAGAAACACTAGTACCTGGTCATCGAGATTATTTGGGAAACGTGGATGCAACCTTGCGGGATATGAATTATCGGGAATTGGTATTAGGTACAAAAGGTCGCTCAGGACAGCAATGGGATATTTGGGAGGCCACCTATTCACCGATAGACCAGGAGGGCTATCCAAAGAGAATCTGGGATCGACTAACTGGGGAAATTGATAAAGAGGTAGCCGCTTATTGGAAAGAAAACTATGATCTGGCTTATATTTTAAAAAGAGACTGGGGAATTCATGGTAAAGATTGGGAAAACAAAATTCATTTGTACTGCGGCGATATGGATAATTACTACCTCAACAATGCGGTTTATCTGGCTGAGGAAATCCTATCTGAAACAACTGATCCCTATTACAATGGTGAAGTGGATTATGGTGATAGAGCAGAGCACTGTTGGAATGGCGATCACCAGAATGGAAATCATATCAGTAGGTTACGATATCACCGCATGTTTATCAAAAAGTATGTGGAGAAGGTTCATCTGGTTGCTCCTAAAGGAGCGGACTTGAAAAGTTGGAGATATTGATGCGGTATGGTTACTCATTATTCTCTTTGAATTCTTCAAATCTGGTTTTGGTTTTTACTGGCGGAAATGCATTGTTATCCATATTGGTATCCGCCAGATCTTGATCGGGGTCAACTACCACTTTAATAACTTCCTTATCTTTCATGAAAGCCTTGGTGACCTCCGATTCATTATGTCTCCAGATTACCGCTTCTAATTGTTCTCTTTCAACTGAACCATCAGCATAAGTCCACTCTATAATTATGGGCATTACCAGGCCACCTTTGTTTTTAAAGGTCAATTGGTACAGATGCTTTCCGGAAAGTTTGGCCCTGACCTGGTTCTCATCAAGTCTGCTCAAGAAATTCCCGTAGGCAGCATCTGGGGTCTTTAGCATGGTAATTTCCTGGGGGCCAACGGCAAATCCAGCTGATGTATGGTCGCTACCTGTTTCCATAATTTTCCCCTTAAGTTCGGTTCGTTCTACAGTGGCTTTTTCCTCTTTCAGTTGGAACCATTTGACATCCGATAATTCTAAATCAACTACGTCGGTAGTGAAGAACCATCCCTTAAAGAACCAGTCAAGATCCATTCCGATACCATCTTCCAGGGTTCTAAAAAGGTCGGCAGGGTTTGGATGTTTGTACTTCCATCGGTTGGCGTACTCTTTTAATGCTGCATCGAATAGCTCCTGCCCAACAATGGTTTCCCTCAGCATTTGAAATCCTATGGTAGGTTTCTCGTAAAAATTATAGTAAAACTGTGATAGCAGATCATTGTCTGAATTGGTCATGATCGGGCGAAGAATACTGGGGTCTCCCATCATGAAGGGTACAATATCTTTTGGGGTTATACTTTTCCATTGAGGATACCTTTGAGCCATGGTTCGTTGGTCAAGGAATGTATTGAGTCCCTCATCCATCCATCCCCATTTGCGCTCATCCGAGCTGACGATCATGGGAAACCAGTTATGTCCCACTTCATGCACAATTACCCTCACCATCATATGTTTGGCAGCCTCACTCATCTTTCCTTTGATGGGTCTGCCACCATTGAAAGAGATCATGGGGAATTCCATACCAATATTGGAGGCATTGACCGAGATGGCCACCGGGTAGGGGTAATCAAAAGTGGCTTCAGAGTAAACCTCCAAAGCTTGTTTAACCGCATGGGTTGATTCTTCACTCCACACTGGTAAGCCTTCATTCGGATAAAAAGACATAGCCATTACGGTATTGGTAGGGAGTTTTACCGCTTGTGCATCCCAAATAAATTTCCGGGAACTTGCATAAGCCACGTCACGAACATTCTTGGCCTCAAATTTCCAAGTTTTGGTACCACTGGCTTTCTTCGACTCATTGTCCCTGGCCTCTTCTGGTGTGATAATCATTACCACTTCATCGAAAGAGCTCCTGGCTTTGCTCAAACGATCTATTTGAGTTTTAGACAACACTTCAGCTTCATTTACCAACTCACCAGTTCCTGCTACTACATGATCAGCGGGAACGGTAATCTCTACCTGATAGTCGCCAAATTCCAAGGCAAACTCACCTAACCTTCTGAATTGCTTATTTTGCCAGCCTTCGGTGTCATTGTATACTGCCATACGTGGAAACCAGTGACCCAGCAGGAATACTTTATTATCATCTTTTGGAAAGTACTCATATCCTTCGCGAGCATGTTGACTGAATTTGCTTCGGTCTGTGATAAAATTTTTCCATTGTATAGTGAAAGTAATGTGCTCGCCTGACCTCAGTGCTTCAGGTAGAAGAAGCTTCATCATGGTATTATTGACCACGAAATTCAAATCCTGTTTGTTCTGGTCCTTCACTGATAGGATTTCAGTTCCTGCTGGATAATCATCAACTCTAAACATGTATTGCATTTCTGCCGAGGAGATTGAATCTTTTACATTGAATAAATAGGTGTACTCCTCATTGCCTTTTCTATTTACATTCTGTTCAAGGTTCAACCAGAGATATTTCAAATCATCGGGTGAGTTGTTGTAATAGGTAATCGTTTCTTCCCCTTCCAGTAAATTGCTGTCTTCACTTATGCTAGCTTTGATCTTGTAATCGGCCCTTTGCTGCCAGTATTCTTTTCCAGGGGCACCAGAAGCGGTTCTGTAGGGACTGGGTGGGCTTAATAGTCTATCGATAGACTCAAATTTCCCATCGTATGGTTTTACTTCCTGTGAGTAGACCCCAAAAGAAGCTAAAAGCATGGTAATGATCAGTAGCGTTTTTTTCAATGTCCTTAAAGATTTGTTTGCCGCTATTTGACAGTGTTTTCAATTATTCGCTAAATATATCAAATCTCAAGATCAGCACCATCTCGCGCATGCAAATAGAGTAGGCTGGCAAATTGGAGCTAAATTGCTTTATATTACTTCAGCTAGATCGGATTCCATCAGGGAAATTATAATGACAATACTTTGAGATTGGGAATAGTCACATATAGCGGAATGCCTGCGCTGATAGAAAGTGAACGACCTTTGTTAGTACTGTTTAAACAGCATAAAATAGAGGCAGAAGCGGTGGTATGGAATGACTTAACCGTAAACTGGAAGGTATACGACATGCTGGTGCTGCGATCCATATGGGATTATCACCATCATTACCGGAAATTTTCAAATTGGCTAACCCTGATAGAAAAAGAGCACATCCCAACACTGAACAGTACCAGCATTGTGAGAAAGAATCAGAACAAATTCTACCTTAAGGAATTGAAAGCTCGGGGGGTGAATATTGTACCGACACATTTTATCAACGGAACCGACCGCCTTGATTTATCGATGGTAAGAAACTCAAACTGGCAAAAAGCAGTAATAAAACCGGCAATCTCAGCAAGTGCCTATATGACCGAAGTTTTTAGTAAAGATGAAATTTCCACTATTGAAGAGAAGTATCAATACCTGGCTGCTGGTAGAGATTTATTGATACAACCTTTTATGGAGGAGATTATTTCATCTGGCGAAATCTCGCTGATCTTTTTCAACAGAAGATATTCACATTCGGTATTGAAAACCACCAAAGGAACTGATTTCAGGGTGCAGGCAGAATACGGAGGTAAGGTATCCACTTGTACGCCTGAAGAGCATATCATTCTAGAGGCTTCTTCCATATTATCTCACTTCAGTGGAGATTTACTCTATGCAAGAATTGACGGCATAATCAGCGATAGGCATTTCATGCTGATGGAAATTGAGTTGATTGAACCTGATTTGTTCTTTGACTATGCTAGCAGTTCCCACCAACGCTTTGTTGAGGCTACTTTGGAGCTGATTTAGAAACCAGGCGAATTCTGAAATTGGTAAATGTCTCACCTAGATAACATTACCCGTTGACGAAAATTTCACAATGTAAATTGGCACCAACTTACTTACTTCTTGCCTTAATCTCTTTCTTTATCCCCTTGGAAGGCTTAACATTGTTTTGGGGTTTCGAGCAATATTCAATTAAATATTCTATCCCTTGTGCCTGTAATTGTCCACTGGAAAGTTCTCCTGCTTCATTTTCTAAAGCTGCCTTAGTTAAAGAACTTAAGTAAATGGGTAGTAACTCTGATTTATCACCTATTAGATTCATCGCCTCAGGTGTGACTGTGAATGTGTGATCTGGTGTTCCCTCCATCCATTTCATTACATACTGAAAAGAGGTCATCCTTTTAGACTCATCCTTATCAATTGGGTTGCTCAATAGATAATCACATTCTTTTAATACTAACGGTTCTGCTTCTTTAAAATCGTCCTTATCTTCAAAGTCTGAGATTGATTGCCCCATAAGGTCCAATGAGACCAAACAGATTAACATACATAAAATTCTCTTCTGCATATTGTCTTGATATCAGGGTGAAATGCTAAAATAAAGAACTTTATCGACAATAAATCGTTAATATTCAATCTATTATTACATAATAAAATTGCCGCGTTACACCCGTTGATGAGTATCTAACATGCAAAATATTTGCAACCTTAATGATAGGTCCTCAATAGTTTTAGTAACCAAAGTTACCAAGGGGTTCAACTACTACTCCAATGAGGATCAGGTTACTAATAGCTGTATCAGTGGCCCCAGATGTTAAAACGACCTAACCCGGAACCTATGATGAGGAGATTGTTTAGTACCTATTACTGGGGCACGCTGCTGTTTCTTTTGACGATCTTCAACATAACATGCTACGGTCAGAAATCGATAATTCTTGATACTGATTTTGGAGGTGACGCCGACGATTTGGGTGCGCTGGCTATGCTGAATCATTTCCAGAACAGAAATGAGATCAAGCTGTTGGCCGTAATGTGTTGGAATACCGAAAAATACGCAGTAAGTGCCATTGATGCAGTAAATACCTATTACGGAAATCCCGATGTGCCTATTGGTACCCGGTCTGCTGAAGCACAGATAACCGAATGGAATCATACTAGGATTCTGGCAGACAACTTACCCCATGATGCTTCCCGTAAAAGTGTACCGGAAACTACCGGACTTTATAGACAAATCCTAAATGATGCGAAAGACCAAAGCATTACCATCATAACCATTGGTCCACTCCTGAACATCAAAAGTCTCCTTTTATCAAAGCCTGATGACATTTCTCCGCTATCTGGGCCTGAGCTTATTGAATCAAAAGTCAAGGAGTTTGTGATTATGGGTGGTGAATTTCCCAACAGTGACCGTCGTGAGTGGAACTTTGATGGAAATATGAAAGGGATAACCCAGTTTGTGCTGGCAAACCTCAAAGTGCCGATTACCTTTCTAGGCTATGAAGTTGGTGTTGACATCAAGACTGGTGAAGTTTTCAACGAATTGGATGTTAATGCTCCCTTGTACCTGGGATACTTTCATTTCAGCAAGTACTGTCCTTGGCTCAACAGCAATTTCAAAGGAAGGATATACAATAATTCAACCTATGATCAGACGGCGGTGTTGTATGCAGTACGTGGTGGAATTGGAGACTATTGGCATCGAATTGAGAATGGGGTGTGTTTGCCGGACCCTGAGGGTCGAACCTCCTGGGAGGCCTCTGATTCATCTTTACATTCCTACCTGGTATTGGATTGGTCCAGAACTGAAATGGCCCAGGAAATTGAAAAATTTATGCTTGGTAATTTCTAACCAAGTTAAGCCTCTTACCTGATCTTTCGCCATTCTACTGATTTGCTGAATATCCCCACTGAAATTTCCAGCTCCAACAATCTGCTATGGGGTACGATTTGGACATCATACCACTTGCCCCTTTTTGCGGAATATATTTGACCTGTCCATGAATCTTTGCTTCTTTTAAGATCTTTTAGCACCAGACTCCCAACAACCGCTTTACTGTAGTCAGAAGACAAGATTTTACCAATCACTTTCCCTTTTTCTTCTATGACTTCTACCTGGGTATTTTCGTTCCCGGTATCCCAAATCCCAGTCAAGGGAGATTGAGCAAATGAAGTCTGGATAACCATTGAAAAGACAAATATTACCAGGTATTTCATAGGTTGGTTTTAGGAGTTGGAATAGTCTTCAGCCATTTAATTATTCTGAGATTGCTCTTTGGCTCGCGCTTCCCACTGTCGCCGGGCGTATCGTTGTAGGTTCTCGATAGTATCTGTTTCGTCCACAATTTCCAGGCCCATTATGGTTTCAAAAATGTCTTCCATGGTGACTAACCCCACTACACTGCCGTATTCGTCGTATACAATGGCAATATGTTCCCTGGAATTTACCAAATGGTCCAAAAGCTTTGGTAGTGGTTCGGTATTGTTTACGTGTAAAATGTCCCGGCGTATTTCTTTTAACTGCTTTTGATTTTGGTCATTTGCCAAAGCTTCCAATAAATGATCTTTGAGAAACATACCAGTGATATGGTCCGACTTTTCCTTAAAAACTGGGATACGGGAATGAGAAAGAGGTTGGTGGGTTTGCCAGAATTCCTCTAATGTTTGCTCCTCATCGGCCACCACCATCACATTTCGGGGAGTCATGACATCACGGGCCCTTAACTTTTCCAATCGCAGAAGGTTCTGAATGATGTTTGATTCACTACGGTCCAAGGTTCCTTCCTCTTCTCCCGCCTGGGCCATGGCTGCAAAATCTGCTCGGCTCAGTACTGAACGTGCTTTATCTTTCTTCAAGGATTTAGTGATGCGCTGGCTCATCCAAACTAGTGGTGTTAGGATCCATAACAACACGTTTAGGGACCGCACCGTAAAGGGTGCCAGGGTTTGCCACATATTGGCTCCTATGGTCTTGGGGATAATCTCCGACAAAATCAAAATAGCCAGTGTCATTAAAGCTGCGATGATAGATTCGTAACTAATGCTGGTGAAACCAAGATCTAGATAGGCACTGCCAAATATTTTCCCGGCCTGTGCCCCCACACCGATGGCCCCCACCGTATGGGCTATGGTATTTAAGGTAAGAATGGCAGAGAGCGGACGGTCAATATCATCCTTGTAGGACTGCAATAAAGCACCAATGGGTGATCCTTCTTGTTGGATACGCTTTACATAGGAAGGTGTAACGCTTAAAAGTACCGCTTCCCAAATGGAACATAAGAAAGAAAAAATGATAGAAAGCAGAAAGAATAGAATCAGTAGAGTCATGTCTGAAAATAGGCAATTATCACCATACTAATGCTGTTTTAAAGAATGATAGGTCAGTTTTTTCCAAATAGATTCCAGTGGTCCTTGCTTGAATCTACTTAGCCAGAATCGACTGAATGCCCACTGTATTACCAAAATCCCAAATGCAAAAAGTGGTAACCATAAAAATGGAACTTTTCGCATCAACCCAAGCCCATAGCCGAAAAATACTAATACTGCGGTAACATTTTGAAAGATATAGTTTGATAACGCCATACGTCCTAATAATGCCAGGTTTTGAAACACCGATTTTGCTTTACCTGATGCCCACAGATTAATCACCAGCATACATAAATATAAAGCGAAAACGGTGGCACCTAGATGGTAAATCACCCCTTGAAGCAATCCAATCTCACTGAATGCACTGGGCAATCCATATAAAGCTTTGATAAGTGCATATCCAAAATGGGTGATGAGGCCAATTATACCCATCCAAATCACTGTCCTGGGTACCGATATATCCTTATTCCGAATTTTTGGCAGCCAAATCCTTGCTAGTAGCAGCCCAATTAAAAATAACCCCATTACGTGAAAATAGCGACCGTACATCAAGTAACTCATTGCTCGTGGAATCGCGTACAGTACATTTACCGAGAATACTTCCAATGCTGAGTCGGAGGTCCGCATGTCCAGCAAGGTGAGATCTCCATATCCCCATTGAATTTTTAATTCCTGGGAAATGCGATTTAGAGAACCCCAAAAAGATAAGTCTGGCGTAAAATACAATATGATATGCATCAGCAGGGGAGTTGCTAGCAACACCATTATCCATCTAAATAGAGATCGATTCGATTGGTATAGAAATAAGGGTAAAAGCATACCCAGTAAGCTATAAAGAGTGAGAATATCTCCATTCCAGATAAAATACATATGTATCAAACCGATACCACACAATATGATCATCCGTCTAAACCAATAGCTGGTAAAGCTGGCGTTTCTGGCCTTAAAGCGTTCTGCTTGAAGCGCAAAGCCCACCCCAAAAAGGATGGAGAAAATACTGTAGAATTTGCCCTCAACAAACCAATCAATAAAGAACAATACCGCTTTGTCCATGATGGGCAGCGCAATAATTTCTTGGTTACTTAAGGTGTTATATCCGATAAAGCTGTAGAGATTCGCCAATAATATGCCAAAAAGTGCAAATCCTCGCAGTGCATCTATTACTAACAGCCGCTCTGATGAAGTGGTTGGTTTAATGCTAGACATTATATTTTTTCGGTGAACAGACCCTGAAATTAAAAGTTATGCTTTGTCAGTAATAGGATTTAGTAGATAGCTTGTAACTAAATATCTAATGGAAGGTATCTTTTTTTAATAATATTAAAATGGTGTATTTGATGTGCGGTAATGGTAAGCCCGATAGCAAAAAGTGGCATTTCGTATTCAAAAAATCTACAGCTTGTTTCGAGTATTTTTGAATTAAAGGATTCAAACAATAGTATGGTCGATTGGCGCACCACTCGAAGTTCATTTACCAATTGCTCGATAGGAATTTCATCTGCATTCGAGTTTTTACCCATTATTTCTTGGTCATGGGCATCCGGGATGGTTCCTTCTTCGCGAGCAAAAATAATAGCCCTGAAACACCAAATTCTTTCCCAATCAATCAGATGCTGTAGTATTTTGTGAATGGTCCATTTACCTTTTTCATAAGTTTTGAATCCAACTCTATTCAACTGATCAAGGTCAAGTTCATTAATGGCACTTATACTTAATTTAAGGGCTTCTGTGAGTTCATGACCCGCATTTAGCTGGTAAACATATTCCAAGAAAGCCGGATTCTCTTTAGTACTTGGTCTTTCCAAAGTTTATATTGCTTAGTATATCACCAAACAATTGCGCAGAGTTTTCGACCATATGCCAATGGCCAATCCCTTGATACAATTGATTGGGAATTCTTTTTTGTTTGATGAACTTTTGGGTTTCCACAGGAGTATCCACATCTCCCCAGATGTAAACTTTATTACAAGTTAACGCCTTGAATTCAAATCCACACCGATTATCTCTGACGTATTCTTGGCTGGTTAGACACCAGTTTTCCATTGCTTCTGGTTCTGCAAATCTTAGACTACTGTAATATCTTTGGTATCGCTCTTCTGATTTTGCTAGCTCAAAGATTTCCTTATGGAAGGATTCTACAAAGGCTGTGGTGGATCCGAATTCCAGAGGCTTACTTGAAAAATAGCTGTCTGCCAACGTCAAATTCCCTTCAATACTAAAATAATAATTTATCCTTTCTTTTAGGGATTGACAAACCCAAGTACCAATTAATGCTCCCAAAGAATGGGCAACTATATTTACATGATGCTTATTTGAAGTCTCTTTTTGTATTATTTGAGATAACAAATTGGCCTGCTGCTTCATGGAAACAAACTCTGCATTCATTGGACTGACACCAAATCCTGGAAAATCAATCACATAGATGTCAAATTCATCACAAAGTTGAGATTGAAATACCTCCTTGTACACTAACCCAGAATCGGCAAATCCATGCAGAAACCAGATTGATTCTCTATCCCTAGTGATTTGATTAGTCCTGATGAAAAGTTGACGTTGAATCTGAATCTCTATTTTACCCGTCATGTGTTTAACTTCTTTACAATGGCAGGTGAATGCCGACGTTGGAATTGGTCACGAAGAAAGTTTTACCATGCTACAGACCGAAACTATACACAAACTGGAACATCAGGGACTGCTTTTCCTGTAAGAAACCGTACTCTCCCCTGATCTGCCAGTGGTCGTCAAAGGTGTAACTTCCACCAAGAACCATGTTCCACTCATATCTTAGTCTTTTATCAAACCTATAATGAACGGTGGTTTCGGATAAGCGATCTATTCCATTTCTGAGGATATTATAGGCGGCTTGCTGCCTTAGCTTTTCAGCTGGAGACAGTGCATCCCACTCTGGGCTCATGGTGTACTCGCCCCAGCGCATATCCAGCTCAGCGATGTCTTCGGGAGTGAGGTCCAAGGCCTCGTCAAGCCCAATTTTCCCGGATGTCTGACTAGCCAGGTTCTGGAATTGGGCCCCTCCCCAAACCGCCAGGGTCTTGGAAGGGTTGGTTTTATTGACAAACCTTTTGATCAAGCGCATACCACTCACTTTTACCAGAACCGGTTTATCCAATCGTACGTTGGTAGTCCAGGACCACGAATAGTCAGCTTGAAGTACCACGGGTCCCACTGGAACAAAGGCGACCCCGTTAAAGCCAAAATACTGTCCATCTATGTCGGTGATCGAACTGATTTCAATAGGCTCTACCAGGGAGATGGTCTGCTCTCCCCATACTTTTCCCCCATACACACCTACAGACAGGAAGGGCAATATCCATGACTCCACCCTAAAAAAAGCGGTATTTATTCTTCCCTCGGAGGGACCAAAAACGATCAGGTCCGAGATAGGTTGGAGCAGATCAAAATCAGGTAATTCATCTCCCTGGGTAAAAGCCATGGAGAAGTTTTCCAAAACGATGGGCTGTTTGTTATAGATTGTTCCAAAGGACGCGGCAAAAGGAAGTGGCAATTTAATTCCCCTTTCATAGGCTTTATTACCCAAGATCGGTAAAATATAGGGGTATTCACCTAGGCTCTTACTGACCGCGGTATCAGCCACAGATGTGGACTGCCCCAGTGCGATAGTAGTGCAGAATATTAATACCGCAAGACTAAGGCATAATGATTTTTCAGATTCCGTTTTCATTCCTTCAGGAAATATAACAAGCAAGATATCTTTTAGTTTCTAGAAACTAATAGTCCCAATCAAGTAAGTTACCGCCGAGCCTGTTAGTTTGACTCGATCCCCAACCAGCTCACATCTTATACTTCCTCCCCTGGAGGAAATCTGTGTGGCCTCCAGCACTGTCTTGCCTAATCTACTACTCCAATAAGGTGTCAAGGTACAGTGAGCTGAGCCGGTTACCGGATCCTCATTTACACCTGACCTGGGAGCAAAGAACCGGGATACGAAATCTACTTGCTCGCCTTCTGCGGTCACTATAATTCCACGCACCCCAAACTTTTCCAGTTGATAAAAATTCGGTTTCATTCTGGCCACGACATTTTCGTGATCTACCACCACCATCAGGTCGGTCTTACCCCTGAAGACAGTGCCCTGATCAAGTCCCAGTGCTTCTAGTAAAATGGGCTCCAAAGGATAAGGTATGGGTGAGTCCGCTGGAAAATCCATGGTGAGTTGATCCCCAGCTTTGGTTACTTTAAGTACACCGCTTTTTGACAGAAAGCTTATTTCGGGTTGTTCAAAGTGTAGATGATGAAACAATATATGGGCTGCGGCCAGGGTAGCATGACCACAAAGATCAACCTCCACCACAGGGGTAAACCAACGAAGCTGATAACCCGAAGTGTTCTTCATCAGAAAGGCGGTCTCGGATAAATTGTTTTCAGCGGCTATGTTTTGAAGCGTCTGGTCTTCAGGCCATTGCTCCAGTAAACAAATCGCCGCAGGATTCCCTGCAAACAATTGATTGGTGAAAGCATCCACCTGGTAAATGGGTATATTTGGCATCTCTAATTCCTTATTTCCTAATTCCTAATTTCTAATCCTTATTTCTTATTTCTAATTATAACCGTATTTTAGGCACCTAACCTATTTTTATCCGATGAAATCGCAATTAAGCTGTCTACTGGGAGTTTGCATGTTGTTTTCATACCAGCTTAGTGCACAGCGTAATAAGCAGTCTGCGGTGCCCAAAGTACACCATACTATTTCCGTGGATAAAGAGGGTTACTACTTCCCATTCCGGAACTTGAAAATATACGAACTGGTGGATACACCAGCTTACACCCTTCCTCGTTTGATGGGGAATCCTACTGGAACCGACGAAGGAATTGATTTTAATTTTGGTAGTTTGAATGGCACCATGATGTTTGGTTTCATTCCATATGGAGATTCTAAGCATCCACAACCGGTTTATTTCAGAAGTTCTGCAAATGTTGTAAATGGTCAGGCTTCCATCGATATCGTCAATCAACTAAAAGGAACCTACGATATGGTAGGGTGGGAAGTGTCTGGGAAAGGGACCCTGGGTTATCGATTGGCAGATGAATCCGGAAGTTTCCTGTATGACGGCATCATATCATTTACTGGATCTGGGCCATTTAATATTGCTACTACCATGGTAGAGGGGCCGTTTGTAAACCTGCTGACCCATGAATCAGTGGTGATTTCATTCTCCTTAAATCAGCAATCTGCTGCTACGGTCAAGGTGGGAGATGCGGTATTTGAATCAAAGTCATCCCAGGTACACGAAGTTCCCATAGCCGGTCTCGATCCGGATACTGAGTACCCATACACGGTCACTATTGGCGACAATAGTTTTAATTTCAGTCTTCGTAGCGCTCCGGCACCTGGAGCCCGAAAACCCTTTACCTTTTCTTATGCCAGTGATTCCAGAGCGGGAAATGGTGGAGGAGAGCGCGATCTGGGGGGGGCTAATTTCTATATTATGAAGCGTATTATGGCCCTGAACAAATCCAGAAACGTTTCATTCATGCAATTCACCGGAGATTTGATCAATGGATATCTGACCAATGTCGAGGGAACTAATGTACAGTATGCCAACTGGAAACGTGCCATTCAACCTTTTGCGCATTACTTTCCGGTTTATGCAGCTATGGGGAATCACGAAGCCTTGAATATGCAGTTCTACAGTCGCGAACACCGGGTGTTTATTTCTATTGATCGTTTTCCTTATGAAACCGAGTCTTCTGAAGCAGTGTTTGCGGCCAACTTTGTCAATCCTTTGAATGGTCCCGATAGTGAGGATGGTGCCAGCTATGATCCTGATCCTGACAATACTGACTTTCCCAGCTACGCTGAGAATGTCTTTTACTACACCTATGATAATGTGGCCATGATTGTGCTGAACTCGGATTACTGGTATGCGCCTACCTCCAAAAATATCCAATTTGTTAGCGGTGGTTTGCATGGATATATCATGGACAATCAGCTGAAATGGCTGGCCCAGGTGTTGGAACAATTGGAACAGGATGAAAACATAGATCACGTATTCGTTACCCAGCATACCCCGATGTTTCCCAATGGGGGTCATGTGCAGGATGACATGTGGTATAACGGGGACAACACCTGGAGACCCTATGTAGCCGGTATTCCATTAGAGAAAGGCATTATTGAAAGAAGAGATCAGATCCTGGACTTGCTGGTCAATCAAAGCACCAAAGTAGTGGCAGTGCTCACTGGAGACGAGCACAACTATGCCAGGACCGAGGTGGGTCCCTCTACCGTAATCCATCCTGAGGGTTACCAACCCGAGAAGGTAGTGCTGAGTCGCACCATTCATCAAATTAATAACGGCGCCGCCGGGGCACCTTATTACGCACAAGAAGAGACACCCTGGACCCCCTTTGTACAGGGTTTCACCACACAGAATGCCTTGGTTTTATTTCATGTGGAAGGAGATAGCATTCGAATGGAAGTGGTGAACCCTGATACTTTAGAAAAATTTGATGAAATGCAATTAAGATGAACAAGCTGGCAACCTGGATATTACGCATTGGTGTGTTTGGTACCTTTTGTGGCCATGGCACTTTGGCATTAATGGGCTACCCGAAGTGGCTCCCTTATCTTGGACTGGTGGGTATTGAGGGAGAACTGGCATTTAAGGCCATGTTTGTAATTGGTATTATTGATTGGGTAATAGCAGTGGTTACCCTAATTAAACCATCAAAATACTTACTAATTTACGCGGCAGTTTGGGCTTTTGCCGCTGCTTTAGCAAGACCTTTGGTAGGAGAGCCTTGGCTGGATTTTGTGGAGCGAGCAGCCAACTGGGCGGCACCCCTGGCATTGTATGCCATGCTTTTTATCGACGCAAAGACCCTTCAACGATTAAACCAAAAACTGTAATACAAACCTATGTCTTCAATTAACTGGCAGGTTTGATGTTGTAGTTTATGTGGCAGAATCTACGTTTATATTTCTCCCACTTGCCCACCGCCAGTGTGGGAGTTGCCTTCATTATTATGAGTATGGTTTTCGGTGCCTGGATCACGCGGATTCCGGATATCAAGGCTCAGACAGGTTTATCCGAAGGGGAGTTGGGTATCGCCCTATTGGGAATCCCAGTTGGCGGTGTGGTGATGATGCTCTTTATGAGCTCATTGATCCATAGATTTGGTGCGGGCAAAGTAACCTGGATATCGTCCATGGTTTATATTATTTCCTTGATTCCTCCGGCATTTTCCAGCGACCTGGTTACCCTGACTGCAACCTTGGTACTAATGGGAGTGAGCGGAGGTGCTATGGATGTTGCCATGAATGCTGCCGCTGCTACTATCGAAAAACAGCGAAAGAAATTGATCATGTCTACCTCACATGCCCTTTTTAGCTTTGGTGGCATGGTAGGTGCGGGTATTGGAAGTATAGTAGTAGGCCTCGGGGTATCAACTTTAATGCATTTCGTGGTGAATGCAGTGGTATTAATGATCTT
>JANQPK010000447.1 GCA_028289505.1 Cyclobacteriaceae bacterium | reverse complement strand
ACCGGTACATCAGTAAGTATCACCAGTACCGGGCACTGGGCTTCATCTACCCGCCGCAACAGGTCGTTGCGCATTTCTTCTTCTGCAGGATGGTAAAGCTGAAACCAGGCGCGACCATGGGTGATCTCTGATATCTTTTCAACGCTAGAGGTGCTGACTGTGCTAAGTATAAAGGGAAGATTATGCTGGTAGGCAGCTTTTGCCAATATTTCAGGGGCTTTAGGCCAGATCAAACCCTGTAAACCAATAGGAGAGACCCCAAAAGGTGCATCGTAGGTATGTCCGAACAACTCGGCCCTTGGATCCGAGTTCACATGAGGGACAAGATAATTAGGCTCCAACTCCACTGCTTGAATATCACTGCGATTTTTTTCCAGGTTTACATCTTCATTACAGCCTCCGTCCATGTACTCAAATGCGAAGCGGGGTATCTTTTTTCTGGACCTGGTACGAAGGTCATCGATGCTGGGGTATCGACGGTCGTAGGGTAATTCCATAAGATAAATTAAACTTAAACCTTGAAATTATTTATTAATTTGAAACAACCTAATTACCTGGTATTAATCTATTACTTAATAAAGTTCTTATGAGATATTTCCTGCTATCCATCTTTTCTATTTTGTCGCTCACTCCGTCTCTGTCTGGTCAAGACCGGATGACTCCTGAGTTGTTGTGGGGTTTAAACCGGGTTTCCGCTGTCGGAATTACCAACGATAACGCACAGGTGGTCTTCTCGGTGACGCAATACGATCTTGAGCAAAACAATCGCTCTACCCGATACTATTCAATTCCAATAGCAGGTGGTGATGCGACACTGATTGAAGATTATGCTACTCTGATTAAGGATAAGAATCTTTCGGTTGATGGCAGTCACATGATCAAGTTGCAGGAAGTCAAAATTAAAAGTGTTGCCGGTACCGATTTCTACCCAGAACTGGACAAATCCAATGTTCAGATCTACGATCAATTAAATTATCGGCACTGGGACCAATGGGAAGACGGGAAATACAGTCATGTTTTTGTACACCCTGTAGTGAATGGAGAGCCTGCCGCTGGAATTGATATTATGGAGGGTGAGCCCTATGATTGCCCCCAACAACCCTTTGGTGGGTCCGATGACTATATCTGGGATCCTGAAGGCACCAGGGTTTTGTATGTTACTAAGAAGAAATATGGTACTGAGTATGCCACCAGTACCAATACAGATATATATGCATACGAATTGGTAACAGGCACTACCACCAACCTTACTAAAGAAAACGAAGGCTATGATACACATCCATCCTTTTCTGTTAATGGTGATTTAGCCTGGTTGCAAATGAAGCGGGATGGTTATGAATCTGATAAAAACGACCTGATGGTAATGCTGGATGGTGAAAAGGTAAACCTTACCGAAAGTTGGGATAATACCGTGGGCGGATATTTATGGGCTGAGGATGGGAAAAGTATTTTCCTGAATGCAGCCACCCAAGGTACAATCCAGTTGTTTCAGGTAAAAGTGCCTAAAAAGCCCGGTAAACTATTAGAGGTTGAGCAATTGACCGATGGACAGTTCGATGTATCCGGACTGGTGGGCCAGGTAGGCAATACCCTGGTGGTTTCCAGGAATGATATGAATCACGCCAGAGAGTTGTACACAGTAGATCTTAAAACTGGTGAAATGACCCAACTGACTCATGCTAATGACTCGATTTATCAAAATATAGCCCTCAGTAAAGTCGAGAAGCGCATGGTCACTACCACAGACAATTTACCAATGGTTACCTGGGTGATCTATCCTCCGGGATTTGACTCTTCAAAGAAGTATCCCACGATACTATATTGTCAGGGGGGACCACAAGGAGCTTTATCACAGTTTTACTCTTTTCGTTGGAATTTCCAATTGATGGCAGCACAGGGTTATATTGTGGTAGCACCAAACCGCCGGGGTATGCCCGGGTACGGGGTGGAGTGGAATGAGCAGATTAGTGGTGATTGGGGAGGTCAGAACATGCTTGATTATCTGGCGGCCATTGATGATGTTGCCAAAGAGTCTTATGTAGATACCGAAAGATTAGGTTGCGTGGGGGCCAGCTATGGCGGTTATTCGGCTTTTTATCTGTCTGGAATTCACGATGGAAGATTCAAATCCTTCATTGCCCATGACGGGGTGTTTAACACCAGGAGCATGTATGGCACCACCGAGGAGTTATTTTTTGTAAACCATGATTTTGGTGGTCCATACTGGGATAAGGATAACCCGATTGCAGTTAAGTCTTACAGTGATTTCAATCCGGTGGAACGGGTGGCAGCATGGACGGCGCCCATACTCATTATTCAAGGCGGCAAAGATTACCGGGTGCCAATAGGTCAGTCTTTAGAAGCTTTCCAAGCAGCACAACTCCAGGGTATTAAAAGCAAGTTGCTTTATTTTCCTGAGGAAAACCATTGGATCCTGTCCGCGCAAAATGGTCTGGTATGGCAGCGTGAGTTCTTCAAATGGCTGGAAGAGACCCTCGATTAACAGATCAATCGACAATCTTCAATCTTCAATCCGTATTTTTTATCTTCATCCTGCATGGCGGCATTTTACGAATAGTCAATCTCAGGTAAGTATTTACTTAAATATTTACAATCTAATCTTGGGATTTTGTACTTTTCCGTTGAACACTAATGCCGCTAAACAACATGCCCAAGTTATTGAAGCTCTCATTAATGGGAGTCTTTCTGTGGATGTGCGCTTGTAGTCCGGAGAAGCCGGCTATTACCACAGAAGAGACAATTGTTGATCCACTACCATCCTGGAATCAAGGAGCAACTAAGTCCGCTATTATGGAGTTCGTAGAGGACGTTATCGATCCCAACAGCAGCAACTATGTAGAGCCAGCCGGTCGGATTGCGACATTCGACAACGACGGTAATTTATGGTCGGAACAACCTTTGTACTTTCAGCTTATTTTTGCATTAGACCGGGTGAAGGAACTGGCTGGGGATCATCCAGAGTGGCAGGAAAAGCAACCATTTAAGGCAGTTTTAGAAGACGATAAGCAAGCTCTACTGCAGTCAGGAGAGCATGGTATCCTGGAACTTGTGATGGCGACACATGCCGGTATGACCCCAGAGGAGTTTCAACAAACGGTACAAGATTGGTTGAAAACCACCAGCCATCCCAGGTTTGATCAACCCTATAATAAAATGATCTACCAGCCGATGCTGGAGTTATTGGAGTACCTGAGAGCACATGACTTTAAAACTTTTATTGTTTCCGGAGGAGGGGTTGAGTTTATGCGTGCCTGGGTGGAGGAGGCCTATGGTATTCCGCCGGATCAGGTGGTAGGTAGCAGTATCAAGACCGAGTTTGTAGTTGAAGAAGGAAAGGCCTTGGTACGCAGATTACCGGAAATAGATTTCATTGATGATAAGGCTGGTAAACCCATAGGTATTAATAAGTTTATCGGTAGGAGGCCAATATTGGCTTCAGGCAATTCTGATGGTGACTTACAGATGATGCAATATACCGCTGCCGGTGATGGACCTAGTATGATGCTTTATCTGCATCATACGGACTCGGTAAGAGAATGGGCATATGACCGGGATTCACATATTGGAAGGCTGGACCAAGGTTTGGATGAAGCTAAAGAAAAGGGTTGGACCGTCATTGATATGGCAAAAGATTGGAACACCATTTATCCTTTCCAGTAAACAATTGCCCACTAGCCACTGTTTGAATTTCATATCATACAAACCACTATAACTTAACATCATGATTAGAACTTTTTTGATTTGCTTTTTGAGTGCTCTGGCAATAACCATTGACGCTCAGGATAAACCCAATATCCTGGTGATTTGGGGAGATGATATTGGAAGATCCAATCTCAGTGCTTATACCATGGGTATGATGGGGTATAATACTCCCAATATCGATCGTATTGCCAGGGAAGGAATGATCTTTACCGACTACTATGGCGAGCAAAGTTGCACCGCAGGTCGTTCAAGTTTCATTACTGGTCAAAGTGTATTTCGGACCGGACTAAGCAAGGTGGGCCTTCCAGGAGCCGAGTTGGGGATGCGGGAAGAAGACCCTACTATTGCCGGTATACTCAAATCGATGGGCTATGCTACTGGACAGTTTGGCAAAAATCACCTGGGGGACCGGGATGAGCATTTACCAACTAACCATGGTTTCGACGAGTTTCTGGGGAATTTATATCACTTGAATGCCGAAGAAGAGCCCGAATTGCCTGACTATCCGAAAGATCCTGAATTCAGGAAGAAATATGGTCCAAGAGGGGTAATTAAGTCTTCCGCAGATGGTCGTATTGAAGATACTGGACCTCTTACCAAGAAGCGTATGGAAACTGTAGACGATGAAACTGTTGCTGCTGCTATTGACTTCATTAAACGTCAAAACGACGCTAGTAAGCCTTTTTTCTGTTGGTGGAATGGGACTAGGATGCACTTCAGAACCCATGTAAAAGCAGAAAATCGAGGAATATCAGGACAAGATGAATATTCGGATGGTATGGTGGAGCACGATCTGCATGTGGGTCAACTACTGCAGTTATTGGATGAGTTGGGTATTGCCGATAATACCCTGGTGTTCTACAGCACTGATAATGGTCCTCATTACAATACCTGGCCTGATGCTGCTGCTACTCCATTCAGGGGAGAGAAAAACACCAATTGGGAAGGGGGCTGGAGAGTTCCAGCCATGGTGCGGTGGCCTGGTAAAATTGCAGCCGGAAGCATTTCAAATGAAATCATGCATCACATGGACTGGTTTCCCACATTTGTGGCTGTCGCCGGCGATGCGGACATTAAAAGCAAGTTATTAACTGGTCATGGGGCTATAGGTCGAAACTATAAAGTTCACCTAGATGGGTATAACTTTTTACCATATTTAACTGGTAAAAGTGATGAGGCCCCTAGGGACGAGATCTTTTACTTTTCTGACGATGGAGATTTAACAGCACTTCGTTACAAAGACTGGAAAATGATCTTTATGGAGCAACGGGCCGAGGCTACGTTTCAAGCCTGGATGGAGCCCTTTGTTCCGCTCAGGGTACCTTTGATGTTTAATTTGAGACGGGATCCCTATGAAAGGGCTCAAAAAACCTCCAACACCTATTTTGACTGGTTGCTCGATCACGCTTTTATGCTGGTGCCGGCACAGGAATATGTGGGTAATTTCCTGGCTACTTTTGTGGATTATCCCCCCAGGCAAAAAGCGGCCAGCTTTTCTCTAGATCAGGTAATGGAAAAATTGTCTACTGGGGTAGGTAAATAAATTACGATGAAAGCCGTGTGTATTTCGTCATTCGTCATTCGAAATTGATTCTAGGACTTCAGTCCTAGAATCAATCCCCTGAGTTCTGACAGGCCTCTTAATCTGCCAATATAGGGGTAACCTGGCAGGTCTGAGGGTTCACAAGCTTTAGCTACCACATGACCATGGTCGGGCCTAAATGGTAGCAGTATCTTACGTCCTGAGGAGGCCTTATCCAAGATTCTGATCACTGCTGGCATGTCTACCAGTCCTTCCAAATGGTTGTCCTCATAGAAGGACCGATAGCCATAGCTGGTTACGTTTCTGAGGTGCACGAAATGAATTCGCTTTTGATACTTTTTGGCAATGGCTACTACATCGTTTTCCGGGTCCGCACCAAGAGAACCTGTGCAGAGGGTAAGTCCGTGGTTGGGACTGTCATACAGATCCAGATATCGCTTGATATCTGTATCAGAACTCATCACTCTTGGTAATCCCAGGATACCGAATGGAGGGTCATCCGGATGGACGCACATATTGATTCCTAGCTCTTCCGCAACTGGAATTATTTGGGTCAGGAAATGACGCAGATGCTCCACATACCGGTCAGGTGAGATGTTGTGGTATTTTTCAACTGCAGTCTTGAAATGGTTCATATCAAAACCCTGGTCAGTTCCGGGCAGGCCCGCCACCATGGTATTCACTAGTTTCTTCTTTTCTGATGAAGTACAGTTCTGGTACCAGTCTTCAGCCCAGCGCACAATCTTCTTTGAATAGTCGGACTCAGCTTGTGTCCGCTTCAAAATAAACAGGTCAAATGCACAAAGCGTAACCCAATCAAAGTTAAGCGCAGAGGATCCATCTTTCACCGTGTAGTCCAAATCGGTACGTGTCCAATCCAAAACTGGCATTACATTATAACAGATGGTTTTTACCCCTTCTTTCGCCAGGTTTTCCATCGACGTCTTATAGTTCTCAATAAGATCAGAGAAGTTGCCATTTTGAGTTTTAATATCCTCGTGAATAGGCAGACTTTCTACCACTGACCATCTCAGCCCATGGTGTTCGATATCTTCTTTTCTGGCCCTGATAGCATCTCGCTGCCAGACGGCACCGATAGCGACCTGGTGGAGAGCAGTAACGATGCCTGTGGCACCGGCTTGTCTGATATAGCTGAGCTTAACCGGGTCATTAGGACCATACCATCTCCAGGTTTCCTCCAGACCGATTGTTTTTTGTGGCATTTAAAGCTAGTTTGAGTAATTGCAGGATTGAATGGATACAAAAGTATCATATATTGGCTCCAATCCATTATTTTAAGTAAAAATAACTTAATGCGGCTTAGCATATTTTTACTTACACTATTGATTTCAGGGGCTTGCCAAAAAAGCCAAACTGAAAATTCCCAGCCCCAGGTAGAGATTGCCGAAACCCCGGCAATTTATGACATGGAAAACCTATTGGCCTGGTGTGTGGTGCCTTTTGACAGCGAAGCACGCGGTCCAGTTGCCAGGGTAGATATGCTTGAACAGTTAGGGTTTACCAAGTTTGCCTATGACTGGAGGGATCAGCACCTGCCAAGTTTTCCAGAGGAAGTTGACCTGCTGAATCAAAAACAAATTGAGTTGACTTCAGTGTGGTGGTGGATCGACGGACAAGGAGACGACCTGCTAAACAAGGGAAATCAACAGCTGCTTCACTACCTGGACTCCTTGGATATTTCCTGCGATATCTGGATGTCGTTTAGCGACGGATACTTTGAAGGACTGGATGATGCGGCTACATTAGAAAAGGCCGTTGAGTCAGTCAACATACTACATCAAAAAGCCGCTGATGTAGGTTGTAAATTAATGCTATACAACCATGGGTCCTGGTTCGGAGATCCTCGTAATCAGGTAGACATCATAGAAAAGAGCGGGCTTAATGATATTGGAATCGTATATAATTTTCATCATGCACATCAGCAAATCGACCAGTTCCCAGAATTATTGGAGCTAATGCTTCCTTACTTGAATACAGTTAATATCAATGGCATGAATGAAAACGGCCCCAAAATATTGACAGTAGGGCAGGGGCAACGCGAGGCTGAAATGCTGAAGGCTCTGGTGGAGTCTGGGTTCGATGGCCATATCGGGATCATTGGTCATCTTGAACAAGAGGATGTGGAGCAGGTTCTGAAAAGAAATATCCTGGGATTAGAACAAATAACCAAGACACTGTAATCACCATGAACAAACCATCATATTGCAGAAGAAATTTCATCAAAACTGGAATGGGAGCAGCTGCAGGCCTAGCTTTCACAGGGCCATCGGTTATAGGTTGTAATATTGAAAAACAGAATAAATTGCATGTTAGCGTATTTTCCAAGCACCTGCAGTTTTTAGATTACCCCGAGATGGCCAAGATGGCGGCGGAGATCGGTTTTGATGGGGTAGATTTAACCGTAAGACCAAAAGGACATGTTTTACCGGGGCGGGTAAAACAGGATCTACCGGTAGCAGTTGAGGCTATGGACAAGGCAGGGTTAGCCCCGATAATGATGGCTAGTGGAGTTAATGATCCCTTGGATCCTGTCCAACAAACTGTCTTAAAGACAGCAGCATCTTTGGGAATGAAATATTACAGAATGGCTTATTTCCGCTATACCAAAGACGGAAGCATCCCAGATGACTTAAAAACCTTCAAAAAACAAGCGCAGGCCTTGGGTGAAATCAATAGTGAACTTGGTTTAATGGGGTGTTATCAGAATCATGCTGGAAACTATGTCGGTGCCTCCATGTTCGAATTATATGAGATTTTTAAAGATGCTGATAATCAAAGTACTGGTCTGCAGTACGACATCCGTCATGCTACAGTGGAGGGTGGCAGGTCTTGGGAAACCGGATTGAGATTGGTTCATCAGAGGATAAAAACCATTGCCCTAAAGGATTTCAGATGGGAGCAACGGGATGGTAAATGGGAAACGGTAAATGTCCCAATGGGAGAAGGAATGGTGGATTTCAAACGGTACTTTGCATTGCTTAAGCAATATCAGGTGGAAGTTCCAGCTACACTGCATTTGGAATATCCCATCGGGGGGGCCGAACACGGAGCACGTGAATTGGAAGGATCACCAGACCAGGTTTATAATGCCATGCGGAAGGATCTGGAGTTTGTTCACCGCATGTGGACCTCTTCCTAGTGTTGAGTGTTGAGTTCTTAGTTTTTAGCGGTTCAACAAAAAACTTAAAATTAAGCTCTACTAAAAAAGCTTATTCTCAAACACCAAGAGGGCCTTACCCTCTTTGACCAGTTCTTTGTACTTATCCTGATAATCTACTACCATTCCCAAAGGAATGTAGGCTCCACCGAGTACAATATCAACATCTCCGTCAAGGTCGTAGTCTCCAATATCCAAGGTCATCCACCTGCCACCAAAAGTTTCAGGGTGGGTGATAGGTTTGAATTTATAGTCGCCTTTGTTTTCCAGGTATACAAACTGCTCCGGATCTTCCTGGGAGAAATCTGGAAAAAATGCGCTTACCGCAATATCCAGGTCACCATCTTGATCAAAATCACTGGCTTTGGCAAAATGAGCGCCATACATGGGATAAAAATAGGCCAGTTTAAAGTTATTATCCCCGTCATTTTCGTAGATGCGCACCCCATGATAGTATTTAAGGGTATTAAATGGGTCGGCGTCGGTATCACCATTAGCAGTAAGAAAATCCATGTGACCATCCTGATTGAAATCCTGTAATTCAAAGTAGGTATGACCGTATGCTGAGTGGGTGCTTACCACTTCTTTCCTTTCATACAGATGTGACCCCTGATTGAAAAATATACTGATATTTTCACGGGCATCTCCCATTAAGGCAGCAATATCAGGTCTGCCATCACCGTCAAAGTCGTGTACTTGACAACGGATAGCACCCGGTGCATTGATAAGCTCCTTTAACAATTCACCATTTTTACTGTAGATAGAGATGTTTCCACTGAGGTCTCCAAAATTGGATACCACAATTTCGTCTTCACCATCTCGATCCAAGTCGGCAATCTCCAAGTCAACCGGTCGATGAAGCCGCTCCACCAGATGATCTTGCCGATAAAAGTTGATTTTACCTGGATCTTTTTGGTGCAGAATCCCATTGCCTTGTCCAATGAAGCGTCCCATAAGATCACCAATTGACAATAGGTACAGGCTGTTTTGATCGAGCTCGAGATCGACCAGGATCTGATTGACCTGATACTTATCTGAAACCTCAAGGTTCTGATCTAACCTGGTTAGCGTTTCATCTTTTTGATTTCCCAACCAGATTCCTCCTTGCTCCTCATTAACGCGAGTTAAGGTATAGACTACTGCTTGAGGTTGGTATGTCGGCACTACCAGATTGAACTGATTCAAGTTCCTGCTTCTTATTGGTTTTTTAGGTTGCCTTTTGGGTCTGGTGGGTGCGGATTTGTTGTAATACTCTCTAATTGCCAGCCATTCGTTTTTTTTGAGCAGTGGTTGATTTGGAATTGCAGCACCTTGATGCAGGATCTTTTCCCGGGTGGTCATATGAGACATAGCTATGGGAGGGATATTGGCAATGGGCTGATAATCAATAATACCTAGTCTGAACCCCATGTCGGTGAGCAGGAAGTTCCAGCTTCTCTTTGTCAGTATCTCCGGATCTGGAAACTGATGGCA
>JANQPK010000440.1 GCA_028289505.1 Cyclobacteriaceae bacterium | reverse complement strand
GGTGACTTTGATCTGATCAGCATTGTATTGATTGATGACGAAAACGGCTTTGTATATTTCATCGCTTCACCGGACAACCCCACTCAGCGGTACCTGTATCGGGCCAAACTCAATGGCAGTGGTTCTCCACAGCGGCTCACTCCTGAAGATCAACCCGGGGATCATAGTTACAGTATTGCTCCAGGAGCAAAGTATGCCTTCCATACCTACTCCACTGCCAATACCCCACCAGTAATCGATCTGGTATCTTTACCAGGTCATAAGCCTGTCAGGACCCTGGCGGCTAATCAAAAATTCATCACCAATCTGGAACAGCTAGACGTAAATCCCATTGAGTTCTTTGAGATCACTACCGAAACTGGAGTGGATATGAACGGGTATATGATTCTACCCACAGGGTTTGACAAGAACAAAAAGTATCCAGTGCATTTTTATGTGTATGGGGAACCAGCCGGGCAAACTGCCCGTGACCGTTGGAGTGGCACTCGTACCTTATGGCACATGATGCTGGCACAGCAGGGCTATATTGTAGTGACTATGGACAACCGAGGCAGTCCCAGCCCTAAAGGTCGTGACTGGCGAAAAGCGCTCTATCGCAATATTGGAATAATCAACGTGGAGGATCAGGCCATGGGCGCTAAAGAAATCCTGAAACTCGATTATGTAGATGATGAACGGGTCAGCGTATGGGGCTGGAGTGGCGGGGGCTCTATGACCTTAAACTTGCTGTTTCATCATCCGGAAATCTACCAGACCGGTATGTCGATTGCCCCGGTGGGGAATCAGCTATTGTACGACAACATTTATCAGGAAAGGTATATGGGAGTACCGTGGGAAACCAAAGAAGACTTTGTTCGTGGTTCACCAGTAACCCATGCCTCAAAGTTAGAGGGGAACCTATTGTTAATACATGGTACCGGAGATGATAATGTACACTATCAGAATGCAGAAGTGGTAGTGAACGAACTTGTCAAGCACAACAAACAGTTTGATATGTTTTCTTATCCCAACCGGACCCATTCCATAAAGGAGGGCGAGAATACCACCAGGCACTTATACAGTTTGCTTACCAAATACCTCAAGGAGCATGTGGAACCGGGGCCAAAAGGAAAAACAGAGCTGAAAGTAGATTGATCAGGCATTTTAAGTATCAATGCTTATATTCACATCCCTTAAATCAAAAGGATTCACGAACACTAAACTCAAACAATCATGAAACTGCAATCAGACTTTTTAAAAAAGCTAGCCACTACCTGTTTGGTAATGGTGCTTTTTAGCCTGGCTTCGTATGCACAAAACAACAAGGAGAAAGACAGAATCGCCAAATGTGAGGAAACCAAAGCTGCTTTTATTGAATCAAACAAGAAGATGAAAGACCTATTCGACAAGGCCTATGGATACGCTATTTCCCCGGGAATTGGTAAAGGCGCGGTTGGGGTCGGAGGTGCACATGGAGACGGTGTCTTGTTCAAAGGTGGCCAACCCATGAGCAGGACTACCATGTCTCAGGTAACCGTAGGCTTCCAACTTGGTGGACAATCCTACATGGAGGCGGTGCTATTCCAGGATGAAAGAGCCTATAACAATTTTGTGGAAGGCAAATTAAAGCTAGCCGCACAGGCCTCCGCGGTAGCAGTGACTGAAGGAGCTTCACTAGATGCCCCATACAATGATGGTGTAGGCATTTTTACCATGGTCAAAGGCGGTCTGATGTACGAAGCCTCGGTTGGCGGGCAGAAGTTCAGCGTCAACGAGTGGAAAAACTAATTCAGTTTACAATGGACAGTTAACAGTGAACAATTGGGGCTGAAACCCAAATTATTAATTGTTAATTATTAATTGTCAATTGCCAGGTCGATACCTGGCTATCGACCTGGCCTCCACATCCTTTTTATAAAAAGCCACTTCTTTAAACTCGGCATCGGCATACATTTGAGCCTGGTCATAAAAGTGAGGAGAATCAGGGTCACCACTTTGACCTCCGGCTAATAGGCTTTTGGCTATTACACTGTCGCCAAATTCTACCACTGCAATAAAGCTATTACCCCGGGTGCCATACAACTTGTTATTGTGATCATTCAGGCGATCGCCAAAGGCTGCAAGTGCCCCCCAGTTTCCCGAAGCCAAACCTATTGGTATACTGGGCTCATCGTCATCGAATTCGGATTCAATATCTCCACTCAGTCGCTGAAAACGGTTGATCTCTCCCCAGGCTACCTCCCAGGTGCCATACCGCACCTCCATCTCTCGAATGGCTTTTCTGAGTAGATCCAACCGCTCTGCAAAGGGGGCGTCAGTGCCAAAATAGTTAAGCCGATCCATGTGCCGTTTATCCAGTGCGCTGGGTGAATGTCCTTGCTGATAGCACATAGAACCATAATAATGAGCCAGCGACATGGCTTTGGAGTCCTTTGAAACCCTGAAATCCCATTGGTGCAAGATTTCAATAACCTCTCGTAATTCCTCAGTGGGATTTTGATGAAAAGCCTCGATCAATCCTGGGATCAGAATTTCAAAACCAGGCAAGTACGGATCATAAGCCAGTGCTATCAGTTTATCAATGCTTAGGTCTTTGGCACCAGACAACAACCTAATAGCGTGAATTCCCCTGAAGTTTTCCCGATCAATAGACATGTAGCTTGGGTAGTCTTCCCTTCTGGGACTGTGGTTTAAAGCGCTGGTAAAGGGTGTAGAATTACAATTCTGTATCCAACCATTATCCGGATTGAACAAGGTAATGCACTCCTCAACTGGGTGCAGTCCCTGCCAATCAGTACGCGGATCGCTGCCATTAACCGGCTGGGTATAATCAAATAAAGTGTCACGTACGGGGATGAAATTTCCATGGTAGTAGCCTATGTTGCCCTGGGCGTCGGCATAAACGGTATTGTTGGAAGAGTTGGTCCTCATGTTCATCATCTCCCGGAACTCGCCATGATTGCTGAGCTTGGTTCGCTTAAAAGATTGTGCCAGTGCTTTAACCGGCTTCCACATCAGGGCGGTGGCGGTCCATTGATCATTGGTGAGGTGGGTAATGGGGCCATGATGTGTACGGTACATCATGAAACTTCTGGTTCCGGAGGTTCCGTCGCCATTTTGATAACGAAGCTTCACCGGTATTTGTGCTACCGGTCTGTATTGGTCACCATATCGATATACCGGCTTCTCATGCTGGTAATCTATATCTTCCACAAATTCGTCAATAACATCGGTGTATGTCGATGTATGCATCCAACCTGTTTTTTCATTGAATCCCTGATAAACAAAGAATTGACCCCAGGTAACCGCACCATAGGCGTTTAATTCCTGTTCGCTTACTACATGAACCTCTCCCCTGAAGTAGAAGGAAGTATGTGGATTGATCAGCAGCAACGGATTTCCGGATGTGGTCAGTTTTCCTGATATCGCGATGCCATTTGATCCTTTTGGTTCCTGTAAATCAGCCGGCTGCTGCATATTGATCATATGGGCCTCTACCGGCTCCATTTCCAACTGCTGGCTGTAAAAGTTTTGAATACCCTTCAATGAAACTCTCTCGATATCTCCACCTATTGAACCCTCACTAAAGTAAAATGGCATCCAGGGTTCGAATCGTGTGAGTAGACGTGGCTTAACTTCAGGGTGTGAGTACAAATAATAGTTGATGCCATCAGCGAAGGCTTCACACAGTTCTTTCAACCATTCCGGAGCATTTTGATAATGTTCAATGGCCTCTTCGCGAGTCATAAATAAGCGGGCTCTCAAGTCACTGTAGAGTGCCTCTTCTCCAGCCACTTCCGCTAGTCTACCAATAGCCCAAATGTAATTCTGCTCTATTCGTGGGAAATCATCCTCACATTGAGCATACAACAATCCAAACACTGCATTAGCATCGGATTTACCATAAATATGCGGTACTCCAAAATCGTCCCTGATAATTTCTACATTGGCCACATGTTCCTCCCATCTAACCATCTCCTGGTTAACCTCCCTGGTAGTACAGGCAAACAGCAGCAGTAAAGCTGTAAAGGATATCGAACCTGGAATAAACTGGATGGACATGAAATTGAAATATAAGAAAAATGTCGGTTTTGCAGCGCCTAACTTTTCCTAGGCAACCGATTCTGGCAGTTTAGCTAATATCCCCCTAATGGGGGGATATTAGTACTGAAAAACGGCCATCTTATGGTGAGTCTATCTTTTAGTGTAAATTGACTATAGACTGGAATAAGAATACCATTAACCAGGTAAAGAAGCCTCCGGAGAATTTTTCCGGGGGTTTTTTATTGGTTTTGGTTATCTTTATTTAGACCCTGGAATGATATTATTTAGTAGTGATGTTGGATGAAAGTGCTATGAAGACAATTATCATTATATACCTGATATTTATTGGTATGTTGGCTAACGCACAATCCAAACCAGGTCTTTACTTGACCATGGACCTGGATATGGAGCTTTGTGATCATAAGATGAAACTGATGAATACGGAATCTCTTTTTTGTCTATCGGGTGAACCGGCAGTTGAGGTGAATCTCTTTGACAGAGTGGAAGAGTTAGTCTATGACTCTGTGGCGCAAATGCGTGGATTCAGCATTATCCTCACCGCCAAGGGCAAGGATTTCATCAGTACCTTAGCCAGGAAATTACCGGGTCATGATCTGGGTCTAGTGGTAAATGGAATGCTGGTCAGCATCATTGAACTAGAGGGAGTCAACTATCCTGGAAAAATTGTGATATGGGATCAGTATGATAGTCAGGCTATGGAGTGGCTTCATGGTAGTCTGGTGAGAAGCGTTACCCGGTATAACAAAAAAAGCTAGATAAATTATTATATCCATATTATGTATAGACTTTTGATGTCCATAATTCCCCTATTGTTAGGACTGGTGTGTGTACAAGCACAATCTTCTATGGTCAGTGGTGTGGTATACCAAGACCTAAACAAAAATGGGTCCCAAGATTCCAAAGAGCCTAGTATTCCTGGGGTAATGGTTTCCAACCAGAGAGAAGTAGTACTTACTGATGATGAGGGAAGATATCAATTACCCTTAATGGATCAAATGATTGTTTTTGTCACTAAACCGTCCGGCTATGAACTTCCTTTGAATGAGAATCACCAACCTCAGTTTTACTACATACACCAACCCCATGGTTCTCCTGCAGACTTGCAGTTTGCCGGTCTTGATCCTACTGGACCACTGCCTAAATCTGTTGATTTTGCACTGTACAAAACTAGTATGGTTACTGATTTCAAGGCCATTATTGTAGGGGATCCTCAGCCCAGAGATTTAAGAGAGCTGGGATACTACCGGGATGATGTGGTCAAGGAAATGTATGACAGAGACGCAGCATTCTACCTTGCTCAAGGGGACATTGCTTTTGATGATCTTTCCATTTATGAAGAATACAACCAGGTGGTAGGAAAACTGGCCATACCGATCTACAATGTACATGGGAACCACGATATGAACTTCGATGTCTCACATGACAGTTTGGCCACCGAAACTTTTAAACAGCATTTCGGACCAGCAGATTACTCCTTCAATTATGGTAAGGTCCACTTTGTGGTGCTGGATAATGTGCATTATGAGGGATGGGACTCCATTAATGATAAAAATGGTAGCTACTACGGTCATTTAAATGATCAGCAATTACAATGGTTGAAAAATGACCTTTCGCATATCCCAGAGGATTATCTGGTAGTATTAAATACGCATATCCCACTATTTAGCCCACTATCCGATGCAGGTTCAATAAATACAGTCAACCGAGAAGCTTTATTCAAATTATTAGAGAATCGCCAACGACTGGTAGCACTATCCGCTCATACCCATTATATTGACCAGTTGCAATTGGGACTTGAACATGGATGGCAAGGTGAAGCCACTTTTGATAATATCAATGTCGGAGCCGCCTGTGGTGCCTGGTGGAGTGGCCCCATGGATGCACGCGGCATTCCCTTCAGTTACAGCTTAGATGGCTCTCCTAATGGGTTTTACCTTTTCAGCTTTTCGGAAAACAATTTTAATCATCGGTATATTCCTGCCAACAATCCAGCAAATGAACAGATGCGTATTTCATTCCCAACCGGCAGAGTCAAACAAGATTCAATTGTTGGTGAAATGATAACAGTAAATATTTTCAATGCAGACCCTAAGACTACCGTAGATTGCCTGATTAATGACGGCCCTCCACTGCGTATGCAACAACAGAGCATCCGGGACCCCTTCATGGTGGATTACTTAAAAAGTAGTGATCAGTTCCCAAATTGGGTCAACGAGGCCGTCAAAAATCAACACATGTGGACATTGCCTGTACCAACTGATTTGGAGCCTGGTGTTCACTCGATTTTAATCAAGGCTACAGACTCAAAAGACAATAGCTACCAGGGATTCCAAATATTTATTGTTGAATAAAAAGCCACTGTTTAAAATTTACCGAATTTCAATGACATTCCCCCACTGAATCCGCTGAGGTCTTTATTACTTACACTTTCTAAATCGCTTTCCCTAATAAAGCGGTAACTGGCTCCCAGCCCGATCTTGAAAAAACGGGTTACGTTGACTTCGACTTCCAATCCTGGCTCCACCACAAAAAAAGCAGAAGTCTCCGCATAGGTGCCAAAAGGAGGTTGCGGGCGATGGAAGTTGTTCAAATAGTTGCGATCGGTAACTTCTATACCGCCTGCCCCAATCAATACCGGGGTATAGATATGAACCACTTCCTTGGGTGAAAAAATACCCCCTAGAATCAGACCTCCATAGCCACCATACATGTATAGGTTATCAAAGTTCTCTCCTCCGTCTACCTCAAAATTTGAGGTCAACCCATAACCTCCCAAACCAATTACGAAGTGATTGTTTAGGATAATTCCTCCATGGGCACCCACCAGGACCCCAAGGTCATCCATCATTTCGGTCATACGAATATCAATGGAACCGAAGCCCCTGACCTTAGCACCATCGCCCAAAAGGGTTTTGGTTGGTTTTACCGGTTTCTCATAGTCATCCTGAGCCCATGATACCGGCGCAAACAGCAACATTATAAATGCAGTAATAGCTAGATTTTTCATTTTTGTCCTATAGTTTTAATGCGTATTAGATATGTTAGTTATTCTTATTTGATTGTGCTTCGAAAGGTGCAAAATCCAGCTGGACCTTACCCCCCTTGGCATCTATGTTTACCTCACCCGGGTTACTTTTACTGGTACCCAGGCTACCGGTTGACTTAATGAATTTTTCAGTACCGTCGGTATAAACCTGCTTCAAGTCGTGATCTGATGGCAATCTGAACTTTCCATCCTTGGCTACCAATCTGGTGGTGAAATAGGCCATATGATGGAAAGTGAGGTCCATATCGGTACTGTTCCCACGGATCGAGATTTCGGAAAACTGTTGATCGACCAACTCCAAAGTGATTGATCCATAATTAGTATCCAGGTCAATACCCTGTTCCAAATTGGATAATCTCAGTTTAGTAAAACTGGTTCTACCCGATATCTCACCAAGCCTCTTAATGTTGATCTTGTCAGTTCTGGAAATCAGATCAGCCTGTTCCACCAAGTCCAGGTTAGCGGTTGACGAGTTGCTCTGCATGGAAAGTTGCTTTACCTGATCCAGGTTAAGCTCTGCTGATTTTAACACCACCTCCGCAGTCTCCAAGGTATTGATATCCGCATTACCATATCTGATGGTCAAGTAAGCATCACCTTTTATCTCTTCTGCCTTCATGTTACCATTGCTGATATCCAGCCTGGTTAAACCCACACGCTCGGCTAGAAATACATCACCGTATTTGTTGGTGAGCTCCAGGTCCATGGTAGCAGGCATGTACACCTGGAAATCGATGGTAAGCTGATTTTTACTGAGTATATTTTGAGAGTATCCGCTGAGCTCATTCCAGAAATCCTTGATCCATCCATCAGATTTACTAAGTTCAGTGAAGACCTGGATACCAGATGCTGAGG
>JANQPK010000439.1 GCA_028289505.1 Cyclobacteriaceae bacterium | reverse complement strand
ATGCATACGCTCATAAGTGCTCAAATCCACCAGGCTGTTTGGTTCATCAAAGTCAAAATTAAAGCTATGGTATCCGACATTTACCCCTATGATGTTGGTGCCAACAGGTCGAGCAGTATTCCAATTAACCCGATAATGGCTGATTCTAGTCCCGCTCAAATCAGGCAGATGAGCGTATTCTAGGGAAATTGGTTGCACTTCGCCTGGACTTGTGGGTATCGGTATTTGGCTCAAGCATTTTATTGCACTAAGCATTACTAATAGTACCCAGAGCTTTTTCACATTTTCATCCTACAACTGGATGCAAGTTAGAGTCCTACCCAGGCAATAGACAAGATTAATAGACAGTCCCCGGTATTCTCTATACCAACTTGGCTTCACTATTGATAAATAGAGATTTTTACTACGCTCGAACGATCAAGCCAGGGTGGAATTAAATTATTACTGGACCGAAAAGGGCATGTGACAACTGATTCAGTCCAAAACAGGTATGGAAATGCTGAACTTCATAGAGGATTTATCGATTTACAAAGTGCAAAAAAGGCAATTTTTGACCCTGGCAAACAACCGTCATTTATTAGATTTCAGGGGTTGTTTCACATATCGCCAAACCTTAACTTAGGTTAAGGGGGTTTATAGCATTAGATCACCTGACCAAAGACCACTTAAGCATGAAATGGAATTTATATCTGGGCAGGATTGCCGGTATTAAACTATTTATGCACTGGACTTTTATCATCCTGATTGGATGGATTTTCCTGATGCATTTTCGGATGGGTAACTCACTGCGAGATGGCCTGTTAGGGGTAGCCTTTGTACTGGCGATTTTTGCCTGCGTGATACTGCATGAACTAGGGCACTCACTTACCGCCCGTAAATTCAAAATTGGTACTAGAAGGATCACCATTCTGCCCATAGGAGGTTTGGCTAGTCTTGAACGGATGCCCGAAAAACCTGGACAGGAGCTTTGGGTGGCCATTATGGGACCTGTGGTAAATGTAGTAATTGCCTTATTCTTGCTAATAATCCTGTCAGCAACCGCAGGTATTCCCTCTCAGCAGGAAATGATGGATCTTCAAGAAAACCAGGTTGGCCTGATAGGGGGTGGGTACTTCTTGTTCAACCTTATGGTAGTGAACTTATTCCTGGTAGTCTTTAATCTTATTCCGGCTTTTCCAATGGACGGTGGCCGAGTACTACGGGCATTACTCAGTTATCGAATGACCAGGTCCAGAGCCACGAATGTAGCAGCTCGTATAGGTCAGTTCCTGGCCATTCTATTTGTATTTGCCGGATTCTATACCAACTTCTGGTTGGTGTTTATTGGGATATTCATTTTCCTGGGAGCCGGCGGCGAAGCTAGCTTTGAGGCCACCAAAGGCATACTTTCTGATTACCGCATCAGAGATGTTTTGATGACGCAGTATACCATGCTCTCTCCCGACGATAACTTAGACCGAGCAGTGCAGGCTTTATTGGATGGGCAGGAGAAGGAGTTTTTGGTTGGTACGGAAAATGCAGTGGTGGGTGTACTGACCCGCGATCGGATCATCAAAGGTTTGAACGAACTGGGAAGAGCAGCACCTGTTTCGCAGGTGATGCGAAAGGATTTTATTACCATGCACCCTGATATGGAGGTACAGGAGGTATATCATCAAATGATGACCAATGGTTGTTCCGTGGGCCCCGTCTATCGAGATTCACAACTAATCGGGATTGTAGATCGTGAAAACATCAATGAACTGGTTTTGGTCAATAAAGCACTTGATAAGTAATCCGAACTTCACTCAATCCTCCAGTCCTTCAATCCATCAATCAAAGCCATTTATCGAACCAATCAAACGCATCCTTTTGCATGGTAGCATCGAATTTGTGTTCTCCAGGATAAAATTTTCCGCTGTACCGCTCGGAGGCATTGGCCTTATGGTATACCTCACTTAAAACCTCATCAGCTTTCCTCATTTCGGGCAGGGTATAAAGTTGATCTTGTTCATCACTCATTACCATGGTGGGTAGTGGTACTCGCAGGCCAAGAATCTCTGGGAAATCCAGGTATTTAGGTAAGAGTGGTGCATAGGTCATCCAGGTATGAGTTTGACTTTTATTCATGATGAAATCCTTCCAAGTCGTCATGAATCCAACCGAAATAGCGCATTTTATCCGGTGGTCCAACCCGCCCAGATAATCTGTGCGCAACCCACCACCTGATAATCCGCAACAGCCAAGTTTATCTTGATCCACATCAGTTCTAGCCGCTAGAATACTCAACGCAACCTGGTCTTCTGTTAATGTGACCCCGGGCCAGGTTGTACCGGCACAAAACAACGACTTGGACATAATATGTTCATGGTGCCCGGCCCAAGTGTTATAAATCTCGATATTTGCCGGATCTTCTGAGTTTTGATCGGTTTTACCCTCAACTGAACAAGGTCCCCAAGTAATACCCTGGATATCCTGATACCAGACCCGCCTGGAGCCAAAAGTAAAAGTATCATGAACCAGTACAACGTAGCCCCTCTTTGCCAATTCATTAGCCCAAGCATTTCCAGAATAATAATGCTGTTGATGTTCTTCCATTACGGGGTGCATATTATCCGATGTGCGGGTGATTTTGCGCTTCCCAAAATACTTTTGACCTCCATGATCATGCAACCCCAAGACTCCAGGTAATGGGTTAGTAGCGTTGGATGGTTTTATCAATATGGCCTCAGTGGGACGGCCATATGGCAGCTGCCATTGAAGTTCTTCAACCTGCAGGTCTTGATACAGATATTTAGATTTAATCTTTACCTCAGGTAGCTCAGGCAATGGCGGCGGCGATACAAGTTGAAGTGTTTTATTCATGGCCTGACGCCTCCAGGTATCTATATCCTCAAATTTATCACCCCTGAATGATAATTGGGGAGGATCATTCAGCAAGCTTGTGGCCCATTGACCGTAGTTTCCAATGATGCTCTCAGTAGAAGCGCTGTTCGATAAGGGTTTTTGGATATTATTAGAAAAGTTTTGCATAGAAGCGGTAATATCCTGGGTCACCAGCGAAGCACTACCTAGGGCGGCAGCCGACTTAATGAATTCACGTCTTGATTTTGGTTGACTACTCATGGTATCAAATGATTTTCCTTTACAAGATGGTAAATATTGAGGAATCTTTAATGGTTTATCCTAGTCAGTAATCCATTTTTACTTGGTATCAAAGAATTTAAAAACTTACTTTTATGTTGAAATTTATACCATAAATAATTGCATGACTTATATTTTCTTTACCTTCATTTAAACTTTTTGGTCCTTATATCTGTTTTTTTACTACGAGAAGATGTTCTCAAACCTATCCTGACTAGAAATTGTACTATTGAAATGGATAGGAATAATTGTACAAATTAGCAGCCAGATTGCACTTTTCTTGCAATAGTGCAATCTAAATCCTGGCCGGATCGTGATGGGTATGTGTAAAAAGTGCAATAAAGCCGTGGGAATTCATGCCTCTAAGTGTGTATGAAGATCATCATAGGTTCTTTATAGAAAAAAATACAAAATTAAATTCCTATGAGCAAAACTATCTCTCTCGGAATAATGCACTGAGTATTGGAATATTATTGTAACTTTTGTAAGTTAACAATCACTTTATAGTTCAGTGTGTTAATTACATAAAATATTGATGCTATGGAGACCAGCTATAATCAAATATCAAAAGAAATAGGTTTTGTGGGGCATTTACTATATCCCTCCATGGAGGAAATGGACCACTTACTTAGCAATTTATCGTTAAGCCCTACCCTGCATGATTTCAAAAAAGCCTTACGTTATTATAGATTTACCCCAGAGGCAGAAACAGAAGATGAACAGAGAATTCTCTACATGTTGCAGTTAGGCTTGTCCATGTCAAAAAAGGAGTTATTCCCCGAGACTGAAAAACAATCGATTTTGACGGCAGCAACAACCTATTTCATGAGCTTACTGCCTTAATCGATCCTTCTCCATTAGCATTCTTAAGCTGGTTTTTACTATCTCTCCCATACTATGGCAATCCAGGAATCTTTCATCCTGGTAATAGTCTGCCATTTCTTTTTTTAGTCTATTAATATGATGTGGTTTTGAAATCTTGTCATTAGCCATACAGTCTATCAATGTCTTCAATCGGTAACGGCTGGACTTAATTCTAGACGCAATCAATGACTGCTCTTCCCTTTGATATTGCCTAACTGTTTCGGGGGTCATTAATTTAATACCCAGATTTATGATGGGGTTGTTCTGCTTGAAGTATTGCGGCATGTAGACGGTGCGTTTCCCCTCGAATGATTGCTGATCGAAATCAATAGCTCTAATTCTGTAATGAGTTTCTTCGAAATCAGGAGTGATGTCTATTACGAAGTTATTGGAATGCATATCACCCAGAAGTCTTACGAAGGTTCTTTCATTGAACTTGACGAATTCCTTGGCAAGGCGGATTTCATTGATATCAGGCCCTGACAAATAGTTCTCAATGAACTGATCACCAGGAATGCCCGCTATATGCTCTTCTACCAGGGTGTTGTCACAGACTAGGTAATTGATCCTGTTCGGTGACAGAATATGTTCCAGCTCAAGCCCATAAATGCGACTAGCGTCTGCATTCTTGATGTAGAAATAATCGAAGTTGTCATTGATGCGATTTACAATCCTAATACGAAAAGGCCGGGTGTTTCCATAAATACAAATATCTATTCTATCGATGAACAAATGATCGATCACAGAGAGGTCGCCCGCTGCTTTCAGTATGGAATAGATCTCTTTCAATGCCTGATAAACCTGATCGCTTTCGGATTCGGCAAAAAAAACCGTTTCCCAAAGTGTGTCTTTACCATGACGGTCATAAAGTGCGATACTATTTGAATATCGGGTGAGATCCCGGTAAGAAATGGGTAGGGGCCTTTCCCTTTCGTGTTCCAAGAGATATTCTCTCAAACACTTATTTATAGGGAAGGGCGTTTTTTTTTTGTGAATAAGGGCCATATCAGCCTCAAAAAGGAATGCCTACTGGGAGTTATTTTTTTGTTCGATCTTTTTGCGGATGTATTCCACGGCCTGGTTTATTGTAGCCAGATCCTCCGCATCATTATCAGGAATTTTAAGATCAAAGGCTTGTTCAAACTCCATGATCAATTCTGCGTAGTCAAGGGAGTCAATTCCCAGGTCCTTAATGAAGTTGGCATCGGTGGTCACCTCTGTTTCAGCTAGACCTAACTTGTCTACTAAAATATCCGTAATGGTTTGGTGTATGTTCTCCATTCGCACAGAATTTGTTGCACAAAACTAGTTAATTTTCCCCCCATTTTAAACAACCGAAACTTTTTCCATTTCCTGATCTTCAAAGCGTAAAGAGAACTCTGTTCCTTCATCTAAATTGGAAACTACTTTGATAGCACCTTTGTGCTGCCTCATGATTTGTTTAGATAGACTCAACCCTATACCACTACCGTTCTTTTTAGTGGTGAAGAACGGAATAAAGATTTTACTTAGTGCCTCCTCGTCAATTCCAGAGCCATTATCCTTGATGCGAATGGTCACATTATTCTTATTATCGATACGAGCAGAGAGTTTGATCTGTTTGTCAGTTCTTTCGTTAAGTGCCTGAATAGCATTCTTTACAATATTGATCATCACCTGCTCTATCAATTCGGGATCTACCCTGATGGCTAATTCGGCAGGTCTAACAGAGGTAATCACGTTGATGTTATGCTGGTCCAAATCGTGTTTTAGCAACGTAAGTACCCTTTGGAATATCTCTTTCACCTTTACCTCTTTGATACGGGGAATGGGGATGCGTGTAAGATTACGGAAATCACTTACAAACCTGATTAAGCCTTCACTTCTGCGCTGAATAGTTTGTATGGCTCGGTGAATGTCATCAAGGTCGTCTTTCTCTATTTCATACCGATCCTTATTTTCCTCAATATTGTTTTTGAGATCACCATCAACAGTAGCGGCTAGTGAGGAGATTGGTGTGACTGAGTTCATAATCTCATGGGTGAGCACCCTGATCAGATTTTGCCAGGCTTCCATCTCCTTTTCTTCCAGCTCACTTTGTATGTTTTGTAAAGTGATCAATTTGAATGGTTCACCTTTAAGGGTAAGTTCTATAGCGTACACCGACAGTTGGTAGGTGTAACCCTCATGTTGTATCTTGATTAGGTCTTGGCCACCAGTTTTTAAACTTTCAAAGCTTTTGACCAATGGCTCACTGAGTTTATGCAAACCTTCTATGTTCTTCAGGTGTTTGACTCTCAATAGCTTTTTAGCGGTTGTATTAATGATCTGGACATCGCCGGATCTATCAAAGGTCATCAACCCTATTCCTAAATGCTGCACAATAGTTTTAAGATATTGGGACTGCGCATCTTTTTCATTCCTTAGATCTGCCAGTTTTTTTTCCAAGGTGCGGTATCGTTGTAATAAATGCTGATCATCTCCATCTTTCCAATTCTCTTCGGTTTCTGTATCAGGAGATGCCTGTTCCGGTTTTTCAATCATTTGCACAAACTCCTGATTGAGATCCAGAAACTTAAGCAGGCTTATTACCTGAAATACAATAAGTGCGGCTATTAGAAAGGTAGATACTTGAAGCAGACCGTCATTTATGAAATCTGCAAAAAGAAATGTGCTGAACGCAATTCCAGCAATTCTCAATAACAGGTTAAATTTTAACTGGCTATAATCCATGTTTTTCCAGTCTTCGGTAAAGACTGGCTCTGGTTAATCCTAGCTCCTTGGCTGCTTTCGAAATATTGCCAGAGCTCTTTTGTATGGCCTTCTGAATCAAGTTTTTCTCAACTTCTTCCAGGTTGTAGGAGTCAGCTACTGAAGACTGGTGATCGCTTTGAGTATTGAGGAAAAAGAAATCGTCTGGTGTTAGAATATTCGATTCACTCATAATTATGGCACGCTCAATCCCATGTTGTAGCTCCCTTACATTTCCCGGCCATGGATATTCCTGAAGTTTCTTGATGGCACTTGATGAAATTTTTGCGGTGGGTTTACGGTATTTATTACAATAGGTTTTTAGGAAATGCTCTCCTAACAGGGGTATGTCCTCAGCACGTTCACGCAAGGCAGGCAGATAAATTTCAACAGTATTGATTCGATATAGTAGATCCTGACGGAAACTGTGATCCTTTACCATTTCGTAAAGGGGCATATTGGTTGCGCAGATCAATCGAATATCAATGGCCATGGATCTGTTAGATCCGATACGTGTTATTTCCCTATTCTGTAATGCGGTTAGTAATTTGCTTTGCAGCGGATGGCTTAAGTTGCCTATTTCATCTAGGAACAGGGTGCCTGAATTTGCTAATTCGAATCGACCAACTCGGTCTTCCCTGGCATCAGTAAATGCACCTTTCTTATGTCCGAATAATTCACTTTCAAAAAGAGTTTCCGTGATGGCACCCATATCCACAGATATGAAAACACTGTCTCTTCTGTTAGAACGTTGGTGGATCGCTCGTGCTACCAACTCTTTTCCAGTACCGTTTTCACCAAGTATTAGTACATTAGCATCGGTTTGCGCCACTTTGTCAATAATGGAAAACACATTTTTCATGGCCGTACTTTCCCCAATCATCTCTTTGAAAGGCTGACTCAGACCTTCAACCAGCTGCTTTTTCTCTTGTTTTAGCTTATCGACTTCCTTGTATGAATTTTTTAATCTCAGGGCAGAAGATATGGTGGCAATTAACTTTTCATTTTGCCATGGTTTCAGCACAAAATCCGTAGCGCCTTGTTTTAAAGCCCTTACTGCCATTTCTACATCACCAAAAGCAGTTATTAATATCACCACTGCACTAGGGTCTTTTTCCAGAATTTGGTTCAGCCAATAGAATCCTTCCTTACCACTGGTGATATCCGTACTGAAGTTCATATCCAGAAGGATAACATCGTAAGAATCATTATTGAGCAAAAACGGAATTTTTTTAGGATTCTTTTCAATTAGCACTTCATGTGCATGGCGTTTCAACAACAATTTAGCTGCGAGCAACACATCTTCATCGTCATCGATAATTAATATTTTACCAAGATTTTTTTCCACGTATGTAGCATTTATTGATGATAACTGTTTAGACCCTGTCCTAATTCTATGCCAAAGTGTCTTGTCTCTCTGTGTGGCCATCACACAGTGCTAATGGATCGTTACAAGAACGCACAATGTACGAAATCGGACAATAAATGTCACATTTCCGAACACAAAACATTTGAAAAGACAATAAAAAAGGCTTTCCGTGCGAATTGCAGGTGATTCCTATACTTGCAATACACGGAAAGCCTTAAAAACAATCAAAAGCTTATATCAAAAGTATCTAATTGGTGCTTGTGAGTCTATCCCGCATTTTGAGGGATTTTCGACCAACCCAAAGCATTTTTAAAACTATTCTTTTCCTAAATGTTTACTTTAGATAAATGACCTAGCCAATCTTAAGTGTACAAGTTTTGCTTTATACTGCTTTTTTTGTGGTCTGTTGCTTTTGAATCCATTAGCCAGAGTCTTGGATTTGCTGCATATTCCGTCTCTGATGGGTTAGCACAGTCCAATGTGATGGATATTGAGGAGGATAAATTGGGCAACTTATGGTTGGCCACCGAAGGTGGACTGTGCAAGTTTAACGGTGTAGCGTTTACCACTTTCAAAAAGCAGGATGGCCTGTCAAGCAATAAAGTACATTGCCTAACAGTACAAGATCAGGTAGTATGGATGGGTACCAGCTCCGGCATTACATGCTACGATGGGAAAGCCTTTAAGAATATTTCGATTGACAATCTCCAGTTGGACCATTGGGTGGATAATATATTCGCCGATCAGGTTGGTAACGTATGGTTTTCTACTACGGATGGCACTTTTGGGAGGATCTCTAATGATACGGATACTCTTCCCAGGTATTTGGATCTTGCTGTCAAAGGTAAGATTAGCGGGATACTGGAAACCGATCATTCAATATGGGTTACAACCTACAAAAACGGCATTTTCAGGTATAGGCAAGGTCAACTGGAAAAGATTCCATTAAGTAAGCAGCTGAATCAAGCTGTTATTACCTGTATTTACCTGGATAATAACCAAAAAATATGGTTGGGAACTAACTCAGGGTTGTATCAGTGGCAAAAGGATTCTTTCCAATTTATTCATGCTTTACATACAGATCAGGTGGATATTAGTATTTATAGTATCAGCCAGGGAGAATCTGGAACTATTTGGGTTGGTACCACTCAAGGTGCTTTCAGATACAAGAACGGGGCTTGCAGTTCAGTAAATGCCAAGGACGGTCTAACTGATAATATTGTGTATAAAATTCATCGAGATCGAGAGGGGACGCTTTGGTTCGGAACTTTCGGAGGGGGCATATATAAATCATTGGGTGAGCTGTTTACTAAGATTGGAAAGCAACATGGTCTCAATTACGATTACATCTCTTCCATAACCCAAGACCACACTGGTAAGTATTGGTTCAGTTCTTATGGTGGTGGGCTTTATAATGTCACCCTACCCAATATTCCCGAGTCGTCCATGGTAGTGAGAAATTTTAATCAGCAGCAGGGTTTGTCAAATAATTTCATCTTCGGTCTGTCAACAGATGATGAAACCATGTGGATCGCCACTGCTAATGGTTTGAACAAAATGACCTCAGAGACCATAACCCAATATTATCGGGAGCAAGGCTTACCTTCGAACTACGTTTATACGGTTTTGAAATGTCGCGATGGTTCTGTCTATTGTGGTACTAGCCATGGGTTGAGCCAAGTTGTTAAATACCCAAATATTCACTTTAGGAATTATGCCTACCCCGGTGATCAAAAACACAATCGAATCAGAACCTTGTATGAAACAACTAGAGGGGAACTATTACTAGCAACAGCCGGAGGTTTAAAAATTTTTCAGGAAGGGTCAATTAAAAACTACTTCGAATCTGATAGTCTGATCTATCATCCTGTCAACACCGTATTTGAGGATCCTAATCATGGGATCTGGTGTGCTATGGCCAATATGGGTATTCTTTATTATAATCCCGATACCCACAAGACTATGGCTATTACCGAGCAGGACGGACTTTCATCCAACATCGTATACAGTTTGGTAATGGATCAACAAGACTGTCTGTGGGTTGGTACTCCTCATGGGTTAGATAAGATTTGCTTTGACGCCGATCTCAACATTAAGGCAATTCGACAGTTTGGTGCCCAAGAGGGATTTCTGGGTGTTGAAACTAATACCAATGCTGTATATCAAGAGCCTGATGGTACTATCTGGTTCGGTACGGTTGAGGGGGCCTTTAAGTGCCATCCGGGCTTGGATAAGATGAATAACCTGGAACCTATAACCAGGATTACCGGGGTAAAGCTGTTTTCACAGTCAATAGATAGGGAAAAGCTCAATTCTTTATCCCACAACCAAAATAATCTCACTTTTGATTTTTTTGGTAATAGCCTTAAGCATCCCTCCAAGGTGCATTACACCTACAAATTAGAGAACTTCGACCAGGCATGGCAACCTGTTACCAAGACTAACCAAGCGGTCTACACTAATCTATCGCCCGGGAAATACACCTTTAAGGTAAAGGCGGCAAATAATGATGGAGTATGGAACCAAGTCCCGGCATCTGTCAGCTTCGAAATTACGCCGCCCTTTTGGAGAACCTGGTGGTTTTTCTTGTTGGCTGCTATAATTCTAGGTGCGACCGGAAGATTGTATTATCGATCCAGAGTGCAGAACAAATTGGATAACCTGATGAGAATGGAAAAACTCAAAAACCAGGAGATGATCAAGGTTAGAAGGCAGGTAGCAGAGGATTTCCATGATCAGGTAGGAAATCAGCTAGCCAGTATTACAGTATTGGTACAACTGATTCAGGCCAAGTTGACTTCCGGTAATCAAGAAGTTGAAGTAATGCTGGATAAGTTGGGCCAGTTTACCAAATCACTGTTTACCGGAACCCGAGACTTCATTTGGTCTATCGATCCCAAAAGTGATAATCTGAATGAGATGCTGATTTACATACGTGATTTTGGTGAGGAACTATTTGAATATTCCAGTATCAATTTCCACGTGAAGAGTAATGATGCCTTCAAAGCCAGTGCAAGGCTTCCCATTGGGTGGAGCCGACACATCGTCTACATTTTCAAAGAGGCCCTAACCAATTCTCTTAGGCATGCCGACTGTCGAAATGTCTATCTTGACTTCAACGTTTCTGACCACGATTACGTATTTGAGTTAAGGGACGATGGCAAAGGCCTTAACGGATACCAAACTGAGGATATTAGTGGCATGGGATTTAGAAACATGAACGAGCGAGCGCAAAAGATTGGAGGAGAGATTGAGATAATATCTGACCAGCAACCTGGAACCAGTGTAAAACTAGCTGGCAAAATACCCTAATATGAGGGATAACAGAATACCCTACATTTGACTAAAGTTGTTTAGACCAAAATCTATCCCATGAACAGAATTACCATAGTAGAAGACAATGACGTTGTACGCGAGGGTTTTGCACTTTTAATTGATAGTGTAAATGAGTTTGAAGTGGTAGGTACTTATGCCACCTGTGAGGAGGCAATACGTAGGTTAAAGGATGATTTTCCAGATGTGGTACTAATGGATATAGAACTTCCGGGTATCAGCGGAATTGAAGGTTGCAGCCGCATCAAAAAGTTGCTTC
>JANQPK010000437.1 GCA_028289505.1 Cyclobacteriaceae bacterium | reverse complement strand
CCTACCAAGTGGGTAAAGACCTTAATTGGCAAGGGGATGAACTGGTACTTTCCTTTGAAGGTAACCGGGTAGATGTAGTATGGGTGAACCAACCGGATACCGGGCAGCGATACCGGGTCTTGGTAGATGACCAACCACCCTCAATGATTCCCAAAATCTACAACCACTCCCGGCCCAATGACAACGGGAAGATTGGATGGATCTGGGGTGTGGGAGCGCCAGTTCACATTGGCAGAAATAGCCCTTGGACTAATGAAACTTTCACCCTAACCTATGACTCGGTTGATTATGTGAATCGATATTTTACTTTTGAAGTGAAGGGGTCGGAATCTGGTTTTGAAGGAAGGGGAAATAACCGCCAGCATTTTGTTTCCAAATCGGGACGAGTGGTGATAGAGGCCAATGAAGTCAACGATTCAATAGCGGGTGACTGGCATATCTTCCGCACCCATGATGTACGGCAGTTTAAAATTCAAAAAGGCTACCAAACCAATTGGAGTACCTACCTTATGGGTATGGATGAGTTTACCCCTGAGACCAATGTGGATCCAACCGTTGAAAATCAAACTACCCTTTTCAAGGGCTTGCCTAATGGTCGGCATGCACTGAAAATTGTGGCAGATCAGGCCGCTGGCGACGATATTAAACTAATCAAGGTATATAGACCAATGTTGGATTAATTAGTAGGTAGTGATTACAATTTAGAAATATTGTGGTTTTTATCCCGATCAGATAGGTACATTATCGCAATTGGTCCTTAGTTTAGGGTAAAACATGAAATAAATCTTATGCCAAAGACATCTACCAAAACCACTTCCAGAAGAAAGGCCATAGCCGTGATTGGCGCCAGCAGCGCAGCAGCCTTGCTGCCCCTGACAGGAGCTTCAAAAGAAAAAAAACCAGCATCAAGTTTTCGCTATTGCCTGAACACCAGTACCATAAGTGGTCAGAAATTAGGTATTAAAAAATATGTAGAAATAGCGGGTGAGGCTGGATATGATGGGATTGAAGTTTGGATCAGGGATATCCAGCAATATCAACAGGAAGGCAATAGTCTGGCTTCTTTGGCTGCACTGATCAAAGAGAACGGCTTAAAGGTAGAGAGTGCTATTGGTTTTGCGCCTTGGTTGGCGGCGGGAGCAGATGGGAAAAAAGAAGGCTTTACCCAGATGAAAGAAGAGATGCTGCTGTTGAAAGAAATTGGCGGTACCAGGATCGCTGCTCCACCAGCAGGTTTACCAGCAGATCAACCACTGGATCTATTCAAGTCCGGGGAACGTTATGGGGAATTGCTGGAATTGGGAAGAGAAACCGGGGTGATGCCCCAGTTGGAGTTCTGGGGACCTTCACCAGTATTATACCATATGGGGCAAGTACTGATGATGGCGGCAGCGGCCAATGACCCGGATGCCCGCATATTGCCGGATGTTTATCACCTGTTCAGGGGCGGATCAGGTTTTGAATGCTTGAAGATGCTGAATGGCAAATTTGTAGAGGTATTTCACATGAATGACTATCCGGGAGCAAAACCCCGTGAACAACAAAATGATGCAGACCGGGTATATCCAGGAGTAGGTGTAGCACCGCTGAAACAAATCTTGGGAGACCTCAAAGCGGCAGGCGGCACCACGGTGCTTTCACTAGAGCTCTTCAATCGCCAATATTGGGAGCAAGACGCTCTATCGGTGGCCAAAACAGGGTTGCAGAAAATGAAAGCAGCGGTGGCATTGGTAGAATAACCAGAATAGTGGTGTTGTGAGAACCAAATTTTTTCTTCTTGCTTGGTTATTGCCGGTGTGCCTGATGGGACAAAAAGTGGATAATGTAGAGCAGTCTTTCAAGACCCTTAGCACTCAACCTCAGATCATTAACATCGAAAATAAGCTTGAGGTCCCCACCGAGCAAGGACACCTCCAGGGAATACAGCTAGTTGAAAGAGATGGAAAACAGAAACTGCTGATTTCCGGAAGTTCCAAGGATCAGGCCTATCTGCTACAAGTGGATATAGCTTCCAAAAAATCGGAAAAACTGATCCAGTTGATGAGTACGCCCTATAGACATGCTGGGGGCATCCAGGCCAGTGGTGAATTTTTGGCAGTAGGTATAGAAGATAATGTGGCCAAAACCATGTCCAAAGTTTGTGTATACCCAATAGCGGGAACCCAGTTGGAGGAAGCCAAACCCAGCCTGATCATCGAACGCTACGGGAAGGCGGAACGCAACACCGCAGGGGCCACCGGCATGCTGTCTGCCAGTCCTGGTTATTTGGTAGTAGTAGGCGACTGGAACAGTCGAAATTGGGACTTCTATCAATGCAGTCCTCAAGGTGGCAATGCCATGCAGATCCTCAGCTATGCGGTACCCGATGGTTGGCCCGCCTACCAATCCATCAACCTGATAGCGGATCGAAAGGCCATTTATGCTATAGGTCTCTATCAACTGGAAGCACAGGGTGCAGCCGATCTGATCCTGGTTAGTAACCTGGGAATTATCGAGCCGATTATGGAAAAGGTGGCCACTAAAACCTTCCACTGTAGCGAAGGGGTAGATTTTCAAGCGGCGGCAGGACTGCAAGTAGATGAGGATGGCAGATTACATGTTTGGGCTACTCAAAAAGATGCGCTGGAGCGGCTGCTGATAAATAAATATTCACCGAAATAGTACAATCTCCCTTAACATATTATATTTGCCTGCCGTAGCGCGTTTGGCTACCATGGCAGGTAATGCGACCGCTCATGATCAGAAGGATACATGAGAAATTAGAAGGACATTCGACAATCGTTAATCGATTGTTCTAGATTGAATATTCTTAATCACGCGTTAGCGTGATTAAGAGGCCTCCTTAGCTCAGCTGGTAGAGCAACTGACTTGTAATCAGTAGGTCGCTGGTTCGATCCCGGCAGGGGGCTCAAGTTTTAAGTAACTGTAAATCAATTTTTTAGGCTCGTTTTTACGGGCCTAATTTGTTTTAAAAAAATTATACATTTACATTTTACTTACAGATAAGGGTCTGGTTCACTTTCATGACTCAGAGGGGAAGCATATAGTTAGTGAGAAAGGAGTTGTTCTAAATGAAGTGATTTGGGAATTCCAGGTCAAGTGGTATCTGAGTAAAGAACAATTGTTTGAAATGCAACGAGAAAAGGCCTGCCAGCGCCTAATTGAATCAAAACCCCGCCACCTTTCGATAACAGGTCTTTATTTACCAAGGATACCTATGCTACTTATTTAACTTATACCTTGCTGATATTTGCAAAACTCTAGACCTGAACTTCACATCGCTGATAGATTCTAGGTCCTCCCTGAAGTTCCTTAGCCCCCAATTATACCTAACTACGGCCCCCAGTTGTTCGTTTATACTGAATTCGCCACCTAATGAAAAACCAAAATCTGTGCTTTTGATTCGTCCTTTCAATACACTCTCCTCACCAAGTAGAAAGCCAATCTGAGGACCAGCATGAACATTAAACTGATCAACCAGAAAGTACTTTAGTAACACTGGAACCTGCAGGTAGGATACATTGAAATTATCGCTATTCTTCCAGCCCTGCAACGATAACATAATTTCAGGTTGAAGTGCAACCTGGGGTTTGATCATGGTGTTGGCATAACCACCCAAGTGGAACCCAATTACTGTCCCTGCCTCAGTATCAGAGTTTTTGATGTTTGCGGTTGATAAGTTCATACCTCCTTTTACACCAACATTCCATTCCTGGGCATACCCAATTGTGCCAATCATAAATGACAGTAGTAAAAAAAACAGTTTCATAGCTTTTCTGAGTTAAATGATTCAGAAGCAAAGATCGAGGGTCCAAATTCAATTCCTTAATCAAAATTGCGGTGAAAGGTACCTCTGTTATATAAAAATAGCCCTGTCATCAGAAGGTGACAGGGCTTAGTATTGGATAGCACCAGCAGTAGGTCTATACCCAGCTAGGTTTTTTGATTTCTCCTTCCTTATGAACTCGCATCAGCCATACAGTGTCTTTCAATTTTGTAAGAAAACAGATCACCCATGGGTAGACACCAACCAACTCTACATCATTCTTATCAATAAGTTCTCCGAAATAAGTTCTCCGATATCCATATTAATAAAAGTTATTACTCTCTTAAAGTCATTGTCCAGGTCAACCCTGTTGTCATGCTGGTAAATCTCTCTTAGGAACGGGCCCAAGTTGATTTGATCACAAGTTTCATAGTGTACGTAGATCTGATCCTCTACCTCCACCTTTAGCAGAGGGAGTTTTGAAGTAGGTTTTCCTTTTTTGTTCATGATTCCTGGGCTTGAGGCTCTAACTGATCATGATTAATCTCCTCTATAAGATCTTTGATGTCCTTCAAGAGCTTTTTCCTGGACTGTTTGCCTTCTCGTCTCCATTGCTTTATATCACTTTGCATTCGCTCCAGTTCATGCTTTACCTCTTGCCTGTCTATATGTCCCAAATGCTTTGTTGATGACTGGTTTTTCTTTACCGGAAAGAGAAACCGCACCAGATAATCTAGGGTAACAAGAAAAGGGTTAGTGTTACCAAAGCTGAACCTATTCTTTCAGAGGGTTAGGTTTTGATTTTTTTGATAAGCAATTGTGCAATTGGATTAATAGTGATGTTATTATTCTTCAAATCATATTTTTTCTTGAAGACTGGGTTACTTAACACAAGTTGTTTGTACCAAATACAATTACCCTCAATCTAAAATTTAAAAACCACAGCTATGGCACTAGTCACAAGTAACTTTACAGATTTTGACACTATTATTACTACAGTTGGTTCAAGCCCCACCAAAGTCTTGGTGGATAATGCTACACTCCTAACTGTAGATGTTCCAGTAAATATCAGCACAGAATTTATTGAAAACGGGAGTTTAAAAAACCCATCAACATCTAAAACGATAAAATTTTTTGGGCCATTAGAGGCTCCTGTATACCAAAATATTTTTGGAACAGCTACTGCAGGGAATCTTACCATTATATTTCAAAAGGGTAGTACCCTTTTTTCTAATGCATACTGGTTCGGTGCTGTTGCTGACACTGTATTTTCTGGTACTGCAGTAACGTCAGTTGGCCAGGATAACCATTCTCAAATTGAAAGAGCTATCGAGGCGGCTAGGGAGATCACCAATGTATGGTTACCACCATCACAAGAGAATAGCAGTGCTTACAGAACAACAGCGCAAATTGATATCGAGCTGAGTGGTGTGAACTTCAAAACCTTCCATTTATTCGGAGGGGATTCCGTACGCACCAGGTCTGCAATCTACGGTGATATGACATCTGGATCGATAATAAATATTCAAGACTCCAGGGGAGGGTCTATCTCAAATGTTTTTGTCTTTGGAAAAAATAGAGCAACTCAAGTATTAGATACACTGACGTTGAGTGGAACTGTGAGTGTAACGGCTGGTACTACTTCTGTCACTGGTATTGGCACTTCTTTTCAGGATGACTTCGAGCCTGGTCAGATTATGAGCATTCCAGATGCAAATGGTATCAGAGAAGATATAGAGATTCAATCTATCTCCAGCCAAACTAGCTTAACGTTAGCTGCCAATCATAATGGAGGAGCCACCGCTAATACCTATCAGAAGTTGTGGAAGTTTATCGAAAATCATACTACTGATGGTATTGCCACTGGAATGACAACTGCGCTTTCAGGGATTGCAATAGATGCTAATTCATCTCCGACAACAGGAAGTAAGCAGGTCAAGGTAACCAACTGCCTTTTCAGACACTTGTATGTTGGTTTTGCGAGTTCATTGGCTGGTAATGTTCAAGGAGATACTTCTGAAATATCGGATTGCATATTTGAGTTTGTGGCGATTGGTTTTGTCAGTGGAAATTCCCAAAGCAGAGGTTCGACTGCTCGAAATAATGAATTCAACAACGGTCATACCGTTTTCAATAATGTGGATCATGGTGACGGTCAAGGGTCGTTCTGGGCAATAGAAGGAGCCAGGACCCAAATAGTTAGTTTTTATCAGATACTCAATGCTTCTACTTCGTTTGGTGGTACTCCTTTGTTAAGAGATGTTTACTGTGAATTTACAGGTAGAATTGGAGAATGTCTTGGAGGTAACAATTCTCGCCCATTAGCTTTCTATGGGTGTGATCTAGAGTTTGACCCAGATAGTTACAAGTCTGATATAGAGCTTATGAAGAATCAAACACTTACGGTATTTGAAGCTTGTACCCTAGATATGAATGACTATCGTTTGTTTTATTTTCGGAATAATAAGCGGACCATCTTCAAGGAGACAGCATTTAGGTCTGATGTTGGAATTCCAATTATAGTTACCAATCAATTGTCGCCAAATAATATGGAATTCCATAATTGTACGAGATATGATAACGCCTTAGACTTTAGAGAAGACTTGCATCATATCTTCTTTAATCCAAAATCAAATGCTGGAGATTACTTGGTGCTTCAGATATGGCATAGATCGGCGTTGCAACAGGGACAAGAAGAGAACCAGTCTTTGCGAAACATTCTAAGAACTAGAGACTCTATATTTAGATCATCTGCTACAGGGCACGACTGGACAACTTCCGTAGGATCCGTCATATACACAATTTCCAGTGGGGTAAATATCAGTAGAATTGGACAACTTGCAACTATGTTGGATGTTAACGGGAATAGTGTTGTAATGGGAGAGATCACTGCTATTGACTATGGATCGAATAAAATCACAGTAACCCCATTGTGGCACGAATGGATGAAAGTATTTACATCAGGCAATCAGACAGGGCCAACACCAGG
>JANQPK010000416.1 GCA_028289505.1 Cyclobacteriaceae bacterium | reverse complement strand
TCCGGGGAGATGGACAGACGATTATGGAATTATATGCATTTTTCAGTGAAAAAAATGAATGAAGTTCTGGAGGACATTTACTTGAAACGATAACTGTTAAAGATTCCCGCAGTTCTTCAGAAAGAAGTTCTCTACTCCCTTACTCTCGATTTGTTTGTAAAAACCCTGTAGAAAAGTTAGAATGTCTTTTATAGACGCAGAAGATAAGTGAGGAAAACCTTCTACAAGAGCGTATATATCGTTCTTCTCTGATATAAATTGCTGAATTACATCCTTAAAAAGCTGAGCATCATAACACGGCGATTTGAAGTATCTACTGCGAACTTTGGAGATTTCAAGTCCCGGGGTGGGAACTGCATAAGGGGCATTTACTAATCCTGAGTAATCAAAATCGTATGGAGCGGCAAATGCTTTAAGCTGAGCCGGATCATCATCTTTAAATAACTTAATATTATGTGCACCAGCCACTGACCAATCAGTGTTTCCAATCATATATTGGAAAACGGAAAGCATGGCCATGTTCTCATCCACTACACTATTGCTATTGGCGGTTTCGGTATCAAGATATTCCAAACCAATCCGTTTAGCCAAATCGTCTACTTCTTCAATAAGAAAGGCATAACTGCTGTTGGTTTTTTTCTTCTTACTACCGGTGTCAACTGTGGTCAAACGAATCAATTTAACTTTGAAACTAAGATTTGTCAGCTGCTGATAAATCTTGTAGGTGAGGTACTCCCTGAGCACATAGTCTTCATAGCTGACGGCATTCCTGCATTCGGTAACTACCTTCATCTTTTCCAATTGCTGGACGCTTTTTACATAGAGGTCGGTGTGTTTAAAATTCAACTTAATGGGTGGTACTGAGCAGTATTTCTTTCGGAAAATACCTCGGGGTTTAATGCGAACCACCCGCTTAACCAAAGTAGTATCATTTAAAGGGTGATGGAGCAGGGCTTCCTGATATTGATCCTTATCCTTATCCCTTATAAACTTCTTGAAATCACTTTCTATGACCAGCTCAAGTACATTATCATTTCCAAATAGGTCATAGGTATCTGGTAGTAGTGCCTTCCACTGTTGATCGGAAAGTTTTGCTCCAGTGCGTTTATCGAATGCACCTTCTTCCCAACTATCTTGGGAGATTAGTTCCGGACAGGTACCACAGAAAAGAAAAAAAGCAAGCAATAGTACAGGCAAATGGAAACCCGCTTTCATTATTTTACGGTGTAACCTTTGCCCTCCAAACAAGCTGCAAATGCTTTCTTAAAACTGTTGATCATAGCAGCCTCCTGTTGAGCTGCCTGTTGTTCAGCCCCGGCCTGAGCTGCTCTTCTTCTGCCTACTCCCCCAAACGCTCCCAGAGTTGCCCCTATGGCGGCACCCTTTCCGGCACTCCCAGTGATGGCCCCTACTGCGGCTCCAGCGGCAGCGCCACGAGCAGAGCTTCCTACTACTGCTCCTGTACCCGCATTGGGATCGGCTTGAACATCCGGTGGGTTCATAGGATCTATACCCGACTGTTCTACAGCCCATTTATAGCAGGCATATTCGTCCTGTTCTTGGGTGGCTTGATCCTGACCTTTAGCGGGAAATACATACATGTTTAAGGGTCCTGCGATGTTGGATTGTGCATGAACTTCAATGCTGAAGCATATAGCACTGCATAGGACAAGATATATAGTGATTTTCATGATTCTAACTTAGGTTTATTCCTCTTCCGGGATTTCCAATGGTGGAAAAATACGATACCCCAACTGCTCCCAAACGTCTGCCTCGTTATAAAATGTTCGTGAGCGAGCAATTTTTCCGTGCTCAACTTTATACACAGCATTCATCATGAGTTGTACAGGACCGCTGCCATCTTGGTAGGTAATGTTCACATAAGCCCAATTGTAAGCCCAGTCTCCAGCAAATCGTCCATCCTTAATGGCACTAGCGAAAGTTTGCGTACGCTCAAAGCTTACATCCTGATAAAGATTCTCTGAATTCCATTTCCAACTTTCTAAAGCCAACTCCTTGTTAGTACTATCATTAATGGAGGGTCCCAAACCCAAGTAATCATCGGCTAGCAGGGCAGCCATTGCTTCGTAGTCATTGTTGTCAACTGCTTCCAGGTATTGTTCCACCACCTCAATAGTTGCCTGACTGTTGTCGGGCTGACTACAACTGGTGGTAAACCAGAAGAAACCCGCAAGCAGAATTGTCATTTTTAGGTAATCCATAAAGTTGTATTTATTTAGGATTCTAGAGTTTTTTTACTCAATCACTAGAATGGGAATCTAAGTCTTTTTTGTGTTAAGGTCAAATGGCACAGTTAAATGGGCTCATTACTGATTGGAGTCATGGGATTTGAGGTCTTCCCACATTTTTTGGGTCATAACTCCCCTAAATCCAGCATGATCTTGCCCAGTATCCTGACTTGAATGCATGCGCGCACTAGCACGATAACTACTGCAGTAGCTTTCATTACATAGAAATGAGCCACCTCTTTGTACTCTCTGAGGCATGAATGGTTGTCTAGGATCGTAGGGTTGACTGGGACCGGTAGGGTTTTCCACCATCCCTTGAGCGGCACATTCTGCATAATAATTTACATTATACCAGTCAGCGGTCCACTCCCAAACATTTCCAGCTATATCGTATAATCCATATCCGTTGGGCTGATAAGACTTCACCGGCGCGGTGGTAAAAAAACCATCTTCATAGGTATTGTGCTCAGGGAATTTCCCTTGCCAGGTGTTACCGCAGACGGTAATATTATTGTTATCTCCCCAGGGATAAAGCTTATCTATTAGTCCACCTCGAGCTGCAAATTCCCATTCGGCCTCCGTGGGAAGTCTCTTACCGGCCCATTCCAGATAAGCCTGGGTATCGTCCCATGAAACCTGTACCACCGGGTGATTCTCTTTATCATCAATGGTACTACCAGTACCTTGAGGGTGTCTCCAATTGGCACCCTCCACCCAACTCCACCATTGGGTCCAATCGTAAAGATTATTGGTAGCAACCGGGGTAAACACCATGGAGGCAGCCACAAAAACGGAGTCATGGGGTCTAGGAGTTCCTGGCTCCAGTTGCTTTTTCATATCTTCCCACCTTGGGGGTATTTCTGCTACGGTAACGTAACCAGTAGCATCTACAAATTTTTGAAACTGCTGATTGGTAACCTCGGTTATGTCCATCCAGAATCCATCCACAGCAACTTTATGTGCTGGCCGCTCATCGGGCCTGGCTTGGTCATCATGGTTAAGTGCTCCCATGGTGAACTGGCCTCCTGGAATCCAGACCATACCTGGAGGACCATCTCCAGGTGGTGTGGCAGTATTGACCTTATAACTTGGAGAGGGGGCGTTAATGACAGTGGGAACCTCAGTGGTTTTTTGTGAAGAACAAGAAACCAATAGGGTAAGTATGGTTAAGTAGAATAATTTCGAATCCATTTAGGGAACCAGAGCCTCCTTTTTTAACATATCCTGCACGATAATATTAGCAAATTCCTTAGACTCTTTATGGATGGAGGAGGCATCCTTCTTGGTTTTTGTTTGCGCTGTCCAGATCAATTGTTCAGATTCTACCTCATAAAGATTGGATTCAAGGGTAAAAATGGATTTTACGCTGTAGTATCCTGGAGCTTGAATGGTAGAATAAACGTACTGGTAGTAGCCGTAGTAGTTAGTTTGGTAAGCTGGAACTGCAAACGAAATACTGGACCCTTGATGATATTGTGATTCAGTGTCTTTATTCAACAAAGCGATCATCAGTATGGCATCAAATCCCATCTTTTCAACTCTTTCTCGGGCATATTGCTGAAGCTTTTCTTCATCGATATCTTCAAACAGTTCATTCTTTTTGGCAACAAATGGGAAAACATCGAATGTTGGAGATGCTTTCACCCCTTTTTCCGCCAAAAGTATGGCAATATCACTCTCAATAATGGATCTAGTGGACATGTTGGGAGTTACCAAAACCACTCCCACATCTTTGTACTGCTTAGAGGGTGCATCCTCCAATTTCCACGATCCCAGTAATTGGGTAGATCTACAAGAAAAGAGCCCAATAACCAGTGTAAGGTAGAGGATTAAGTTTTTCATATTCGAATGTAATTAATTCAGCCAGGTAAAGCCAACGCTTAGCGCCAGGTAGGTATAGTCGAACGAATCGCTGGTGGCAATACCATAATTGTATTTTGCTGCCACATTGATTCCCATATCAAATGATACCGGGATGAATACACCAACTTCGGGATAGAATCCAAAATGCCAGTTGTTGTTGCTAAGAGAAAAAAGTCCAACATCTGTTCTTTGCAAAGAACGGACAGTCCCTACTCCTGCCCCTAGATATGGACGTACACTCCCTGGGTCACCCAGGTAATAGTGTGTGGTAAACATGATTGGCAAGGTATTTACGTAGCGCACCTGTGTACCGGTAATGTCTTGACCATCTTGCGAAAATGTCCCTTCCAGTCGGTCCTTAAACACCTGCCAGCCAAGGCTAAAACCAATACTAAGTTGATCACTCCTAAAATTTCTGGCTTCAAAAATAATCCCTCTTCCACTGGTATTATCAGTAAAATCTTTAAGGTCACCAATAGGTAATCCCACACTGTAGTGTACACTAGTGGCCCAATCCCACTCCTGTGCTGAAACATTGAATGAAAAAAGAAGAGACAGGGCTAGAATTATGATATGTTTTCTTAACATGGTTTTGCTGATTGTTTAGCGACCTAGATATGGTGATTGATCAAAAGCCTGATTGATATTGGTACGGATCCTATTCTCAATACTGGCATCTGAGCCAGTCACCAAACCATTGATGATACTATTCCAAACTACAGGGACCGTTTCTTCATCCATATCGGCTTCATTTACATCAATCATATTAAAGGTTAATGTTCCGGTGGTGTAAGAACCAACTGGTACCCAGGGCCAGCCACCGCACCAGCCTGGTCCCCAATAAGGTGGCCAGCCTCCCCACCAGCCCCAGCCAGGCCAACATGGGGCCACTACGGTGTTATCCTGAACCAATAGTTCCACCAATACGATCAGATCGGGGGTGTTGTTTTCGGGATCATCTTCCTCCACATAACCTAGACTCCGCATATTATCACTCACTAGATCCAATATTAAATCATCAAACGGACCCGGCTCCTCACTGCCGTCATCACCAATTCTCACTACTGAATCAGGTACTGCAAATGTGGTGAACCTGGCATAATTTTCTTCCTCATCGTAGTTGGTTACTACCAGGTCCAGTTCTTCCACAAAAAAATCTTCACTGGGGTAACAGCCTGAAAGAAAGACAGCGACCACCATCCCCATCAAGGCTTTACTGCTCTGCTTTTTCATCATAACTGGTTAGTTTAATTTTTGCCATATTGGCGTTTATAAAAAGGACACAAAAATAATATAAAATAATTAGATTACTCCGGTCTTAGAATGAAACGTCCCACTGAAGTCTGGCTCTTGAACCATCTCTAATAGATTCCGGACTGTCCTGAAATTGAAGGTTGGAGTACTCCAGGGTAAGCTTGTTCCTATGAGCATTAAAGAACCAATTTGCACCCAAGGTAAACTCATCCCGGAAATTATTGGCAAGATTGGTATCTGGGTCATAGATGGCATATCTGGAAAACAATTCCAACTTATTAGGAAAAGATTCAATCAGGTGATGAGGAAAATATCCCAGTTGAAAAAAATTTCCAACCAGGATCGTAGTTTGCATGTTGTTTCGATCATCTATTTCCTTCCAATGAAACTCCTGGTGCCAGGAAAACCCATTGTATTTTGCTGCGGTCTCAAATAACAACTGGTTAATTCGATATTGTCCAGGTGTACCATCTTCAAAGCCCGGTAGTTGCCCTCCACCGTTGGTGGAAAACCTGGTGAAAGAGCTGCGGTTTGTGGTTGCGGCAACCGCAACGCTTAATCGAAATGGACGCTGTTTGCGCATGTCAGAACCTGTAAAGTCAACCGGTTCACCTAAGGGATTCCATTGCCATCTGGTCATCCACATTAAATTATCGTCGTCATTTTCATTAGCACCCCTTCCGGTTCCCATAAAAACAGAAATCCAATAATTAAAATCCCAAGCTCCGTCCCCCTTCAATCTCCCATACAATGAAATGCCTTGTTGGCGATCTAGGGTAAAAGCATAATTCAGTATAGAGCGATCACCGGCTTGTTGTTTCCCTGATGAAACGATCCGCTCCCTGCTGTATTGGGCCTTCCACTGACCGATTTTAATATTAATTGCAGGTGCTATTTCATACATTGCTCTGAAATCTAAAAGTTTGCCAGCCCAGAGCTCGTACTCCAGATAATACTTAAAGTAGGGTCTGAAAGCATGCCCACCCACTTTCATACGGGCCCTGTTTATACCAATGAGCAGTTGGTCTTCTTCAAAATCTTCAAAGCTGATAGGGTCACTGTCGAATGGTGCCGCCATTCTGGTCTGGAGTCGCCACTCAATTTGCATCAAGTAATTGTTATCACCCGTTCTGAACTCGAACCCCTTGCTACCGTAACGCACTGTAGCCTTTAAAGAATCTATCGGTTCAATATCAGGGTTAGACTGTCCTGTCAAAACCATAGTATTGCTGAAAACTAAACCGATGAACGGTAAAAATTTATAAAAGCTAATCGGAAGCTGCAAGTGCTTTGATACTGACAAAATACTCCAAGTAAGATTGGTATACATCGGGGTCTTCAATTTTTAACAGTACCTCGAAGTTTTCTCTTAGTGAACGATCTGTTAGGTTATGAGAGCCAGTCCATACCTGACCAACACCCTGGTCATATATAAGGAAAAACTTTGTATGCATATTGTAGTCATCCGTAAGGTAGTCTATGCCTTGCTCCAGATCCTTTAATTCTTTTCTTATATCTTTATCAACATCTCGATTGGTTACTACTTCAACACGAGCTCCTTGTTCCCGCAGCTTTTGCAATGCTTCAACTACCTGCTCACGATTGTCGTCCCATTTACCATGAGCAAATCGGATCTCGGCTTTGGAGGGGTCTTCGATAGCTTTTAGGGCTTTAACTACTTCATCCCCACCAAACTCCTCCTGGTTTCGACGTTTCGGAAAATAGAATGCCCGGCTGTTTTGATCCGAACAAGTGGAAAACTCGTAGTGTTCGAGCTGTTTCGTCTCACCTAAGACCTTGATCTGATACCAAAAGTTAAAAAAACAATAATATAGTTGACTACTGGAAATGATTAGCATATCCTGAAGCTTTTTGGCACCCTTCTTCTGAAAATTAGATGAGGTTTGCAAAACCAGATTATCTAAAGGGCCCCCAATAGATTCGACACTAGAGAATAGTATGAATTTATTATGGATAATACCTTTTTCAGAAATTTCATTTTCGATATAATGAAAGTCTTCCAGCTCGGCCTTCATCAAACCTTTTACCTCCTTATTCGTTTCCTTGCTGGTGTCTCCTTTGTTCAGGATTACCCTAACTTTTACCCCCCTTTTTTGTGCCTTTATTAACTCCAGGGCCAAATCCTCCAGTCCAAATTTGAAGACACAAACGGTGATTTCCTCTCCTCTTGGTGTTGCTTGTATTAAATCGCGTATTTGCTTGAGTATAGCTTTATCTGCACTTCCATCTTCAAGGTTTTGAGGATGGGTAAAAACCACCTGCGGAACCTGGAGTTTAGCAGGTTTTATGGTTTGTGCCTTAATGCCTAGACTAAAAGTAAGGCAAAGGAGTATTAGGCTAATCCTAAGGAGTTGAATGAATAAAGGTATTAGCTGAACGATGACCGCAGGCCATCGTTCAGGTATTAATTTATTGGATAATTTTTTAGTCGTCTAGTTCACCAATGAAGGGAATGCTCTCCAAAATACTCATTCGGATAGCTGCGTTAAAGTAACCTTCAATCTGATAAAACTGAGCTGCAGCTTCATGTCCTGCGACTTTCTTAAGCTTGTTATAATATTTGTACCTCAAAGCCTCATCCCCACTCACTTGTTTGGTGCTTCTTTTGGCCAGAGCATCAATCTGCTCACTATTGAGGTTCCCATAATTCTTTGCATAGTCGTTAAGGATCGACAGTCTATTACGCCCCAACTCCTTTCTGGCGCCTTCATACTCATCGTAAAGAGCCCAGAATGCATCTTTGGAGGAGTCATCTAGCTTAATAAAATCGGACATTATGGCCTTTTTCTCCATGCCGAATATCGACTGGATATAATCCACCTCTTCCTTGTTTGACTGAGCAAAAACAGTTGCTGGGATAATCAAGGCCAGAAGTACTAGTTTAAATGTTGTTGTGTTCATTTGATTTACAATTAATTAAGAGGTATAACGCATTAAAGATATAAGAATAAATCATATTATTCTTCAGATTGTTTCAACCAAGTGCCAGACTCCGGCCTATTGTTTGCCCTGGGAGGCCTGCTCACCTTCAAAACAAATAAGAACGACTATTTAATATAACGTTCCTCTCTACCAGTAACTATCCTGGTTTTCACCAGGGGTAACCTGAGTTTTACCTTTGATTATCGTTTTAAAGTACAGCCTAGAATGAATTTACCCGTTGATTTCGCATTTGGCAGAGAATCAACCAGAGGTATTTCGATTTTACTGAAGCGTTTTCAGCCACCATTTATTAGCCAAGGAATACGTACCTTAGCAGATTATATTCTCTTGAATCTTCTTTTCTTGAAAAGGCTCCTATTCATACTTACATTGTCCTGCTGGTGGATAACATCTATGGCCCAGGTTGACAGTACCTGTAAGTTGAGTTTGAGTGGAGAGGTAATTGATGAACATGACCAAAGTTCATTAAGCTATGCCACAGTGTACTTGATGGAACCAGGCAAAGGTGTGGTAGCCGATATTAATGGCGGTTACCAAATTGATAACCTATGTCCGGGGATCTATACTTTGGTAGTAAGTCACGTAGGTTGTCAACCAGATACACTCCAGGTAAACATGCAGAAAAACACCAAACTAAACTTATTCCTGGAGCACCACGCAGAGGCGCTGAAACAGGTTACCATTGTTGGTGAAGATCTTGAGTATGCTACCAACTCAGATCAGCATCATGTACTTAGTTTGGGTACACTTGATCGCTACACGCACCGCAACCTGGGAGAAGTACTTAATGAGATTCCTGGAGTTTCATCCCTGAAAACAGGTAACCACATCGTCAAACCTATAATTCAGGGGCTTTTTGGAAGTAGAATTCTCACAGTCAACCACGGTGTGAGAATGCAGGATATGGAGTGGGGTGATGAACATGGGTTGATGATTGATATCAATGCAGCTAGTAGCGTGGATCTGATTAAAGGGGGGTCTGCTTTACGATATGGAGGTGATGCGGTGGGGGGTTTGATCCTAGTAGAATCTGATCCGATTCCAAGAGATACCTTAATGGGCCGGACCCGGATAGGCGGCTCTAACAATGGCTGGGGAGGAAGTGTAACCAGTGAAGTTGTGGTGAGTGGTAAAACCGGCTGGTATTCAAAACTCCAGGGTACACTGAAAAGATTTGGGGATTTCCAAGCACCTGACTACCAATTGACCAATACTGGAGTTTTTGATAAAGGAGCCTCTTTCACAGTTGGGAGATATTTCAAAAGGAGTATTCTCGAGGCCTACTATTCTTATTTCGATACCGAAGTTGGAATATTGTCTGCTTCACACATAGGTAATGTTGGAGATCTGGTGGATGCCATTAACAGCCAGCAACCACGTATTGTGGAAGACTTTTCTTATCAAATTAATGCACCCAAACAGGAGGTCACCCACCAGCTTGCCAGATTCAAGATTGAACATCAGATTGGTGCGGGACTATTACAACTCCAATATGACTTCCAAAGAAATCATCGATTTGAATTCGATAGAAGAGTAGGTGATGATAGGGACAAACCCTCTATTGATCTTGAGTTGTCTACCCATACTTTCAGTGGGAATCTAACCCTCAATCAAAACGGTACACTACCTGTTGAAGCAGGATTAATGTATCGATATCAGGATAACTTTGCGGATCCCTCGACTGGAGTACGCAGGCTGGTACCAGACTATGAAAAGTATGAAATGGGAGTTTATGCCAGTAGTACTTATCAGATTTCTGAAAAAGGCACCATCGATGCTGGTCTGCGATATGACTTGGTTGAGATTGATGCCTTTAAGTTCTACAGGAAATCAAGGTGGGAAGAGAGAGGGTATCAGGAAGATTTTGCTGATATTATCGTAGACGAGCTGTCGACACAACTACTTACCAATCCAAACTTCAGGTACCACAATTTGAGCTACACTTTGGGGTTGAATTACCAACTCGGCTTAGAAACGGATCTTAGGTTTAACTACGCATTTACTCAAAGAGCCCCTAATCCGTCTGAGCTGTTTAGTGATGGTTTACACCATAGTGCTGCGCGTATCGAACTGGGAGACCTTCGGATCCAGCAGGAACAAAGTCATAAGCTGGGTTTAAGTATTCTAGGACAAAGGAAAAAATGGGGTTGGGATATTACACCTTATTTGAATGTGGTGGATAACTTTGTTTTGCTCCAGCCCAGTGGAGTTGAACAAACCATTAGAGGGGCATTTCCGGTTTGGGAGTATTTCCAAACCGACGCGGTATTATTGGGTATCGATGGGCAAATTACTGCGATATGGAACGATCAGTGGACTAGTAACCATGTTGGAAGATATACCTATGGTCAGGATAGAACCGGTAATCGTCCATTGATCAATATCCCAGCTCCTCAAGTAAAAAACAGTCTTAGTTTCGATGAACCATCATGGAAATCATTGGAGGTTACACTGGAGAGCGTACTGACTTTTAAACAGACTAGGTACCCGGATGATAACTTTATGGTATTTATACCGGTATCTGATTCTTTTGAAGAGCTTGACATTAGTACCCCCCCGGATGGATACCATCTACTAAATCTTCATGCCAATATTGACTTGCAGCTTGCAGGTAAAAGCAGTATTCAAGTTGGTTTCAGTATCAATAACATTGCCAACACCCGCTATCGTGATTACCTCAATAGGTTAAGATTTTTTGCAGATGAGCTGGGAAGAAGTTTTGAATTCAGTTTGGCCTTCAATTACTAGTGAAGGCTACTTTTTTTAGTGGTAATTTACTTATCCTAAATAGTACCTTTTATGGAAAAAAGCTCTATCGCTGGATAAAAACCTCGGTTTGCTTTACAATAAGTTTTTGTTTGCTAAATTGGATGCCCCAACAAACAGTAAACACTTTTTTGTGAAGCAAAGTCACTACCAAATTCAAGAGCGTATATCCAATATACTAAGGAAGTATTCACTTAACGAGCAAACTTATCTCAGTAAAGAGGCCACTGCCTATGCCTATGCTAATCTGCTTTTGGAAGACCCAGAATTGGTGACAGACAGACACATCAGAATATTGCAGAAAGATCTCACCGATGAACAGATTATTGCTATCACTCATTACGTATTGGAGCAAATTGGTGAGAATGCCTATGTTAATGCATTTCGACAAAGATGTTCACGTGTACTAAACGAAGCCCCGATTGAGGTTGATTTTTAATCAATTGATAACGAAAATGTAATTTTCTGGTCATACTGATTGACTATTTTTGTATAGTCAAAAAGTAAGACCGTGAACTTGCTTTCATTCCATATACAGGACATTTTGATCCGCATTTTTCTGTTTAAATACAGATCTTTCCATTCCCCTTTCAAATCACTCAAACCTGCTAAAAAACAACCTCCTAGGCGTTTATGACCCAAAAAAAGCGTAAGGTAGACGTAGTGGTAATTTCCGATGTACATCTTGGAACCTACGGCTGCCACGCTAAGGAGTTGTTGCAATACATGAAGAGCATTAAACCCAAGAAGGTGATCCTGAATGGCGATATCATTGACATATGGCAGTTCAATAAGCGGTACTGGCCCAAGTCGCACATGCAAATCGTCAAACAAATAACTAATTGGATCGTGCAGGGCATTCCAGTCTACTACATAACCGGTAATCACGATGAAATGCTACGCAAGTTTGTCGGCTTTCATATGGCCTCGTTCAAAGTGGTAAATAAAGTTGTACTGCGACTTGATGGTAAAAAAGCTTGGTTCTTTCATGGAGACGTTTTTGACATTTCCATGCAATATTCCAAATGGTTGGCCAAGCTAGGAGCCATTGGCTATGACTTTCTGATCCTGCTAAACAAAGCAGTAAACTACATTTACCAAAAACTTGGCAGAGGGTCTATTTCTATGTCCAAGAAAATTAAAAATAGTGTCAAGAGCGCGGTCAAATTTATCAACGACTTTGAACTTACCGCAGCTGAAATTGCCATCTCAAACAGGTTCGACTATGTAGTTTGTGGACATATTCATCAACCTGAAATGAGAACTATCAGCCTTCAAAAAGGATCTGTGGTCTATTTAAATTCAGGTGACTGGGTGGAAAATTTGACTGCTTTAGAATACCATCAGGGCCAGTGGCATCTGTACCATTATCACACTGATAAACACGCCAAGAATTTCTCCGAAGCTATGAATCCTTATAGAGTGCCGGACAATAGTGAGCTGTTCACTGCGCTTAGAGAAGAATTTGAGTTACTAAAAACATGAAGATTCTTTACGCTATTCAGGGCACTGGAAATGGACACATGAGCAGGGCCCTTGATATAATCCCTCTGCTTAAGCGTAAAGCAAAAGTAGATTTGCTGGTCAGTGGTACACAAGCGGATTTACCATTGCCATACCCAGTTAAATATAGATTTAACGGATTTAGTTACGTATTCGGCAAAAAGGGAGGAATTAACTTTTGGGAAACCTGGAAACACAGCAACTTCCTTCAGCTCTGTCAAGACATATGGAATTTACCGGTAACCGACTATCAACTGGTTATAACCGACTTTGAGCCCATTTCAGCCTGGGCCTGTATTATTCGTGGAGTAAAGGCAGTAGGCTTAAGCCACCAAAATGCTGTTCTCAATCCCATTGCACCTAAGCCTTTAGGTCGCC